>NZ_JBEAIG010000015.1:0-289552 GCF_040064575.1 Klebsiella sp. CN_Kp106
CGGGGTTGATGATGGACACGGTATACCCGGCATCACTCAGATGCGCGGCCGCGTCCTCCATGTAGGTGCTGGTGGACTCCATGCAGACATGGGCACGGTTCACGTCATGGCCGCGAAGCCAGCGGACCAGCGCTTCGTGTCCGGAGAGGGTATTGTCAAATTTTTTACAGCGATGCCGGCCATCAGGGCGAAGAATATCGACATCCAGTTTAGCTTTGGCGACATCAATACCGATGAAGTGGAGTTCATTTTCCATAGTGAAACCAACCTTGCAAATACGGGTTACCGGTGAAAGCCGGTCCATGATACTGTCCGGTTTATCACATGAGAAAGAACGGCGGTCCGGTGCAAAGGATCTACGGAACAGGCGCGAAAGCCTAAGCCCGGACACGGCATCCGGACCGCCATCAGAGAGAACTGGCCGGTTCTTTCTGACGGAGTAATCATACAAGCCCGGACAGATGCGCAGCATCGCCTCCGGGGAGGGTGTTAACTCTCGTCGATATCGTCGAGCAGATGCTGAATCAGTAGCGGAATCGGCCGGCCGGAAGCGACGCTTTTACCGCCTTCGCGCCACAGCGCCGTGCCGCTGACGTCGAGATGGGCCCAGGGGATCTCCGGCGGGCAAAAATGGTGCAAAAGCCAGGCGGCGGAGGCGCTGATGGCCGCATTATTGCCGGGCGTATTGCACAGGTCGGCGATTGTGCTTTCGGTCTGCTTCTTCAGCCTGCTATCCAGCGGCAGCGACCAGACCTCATCCCCGCTTTTTATTCCTGCCCGGGTTAACCCCGCCCGCAGCGCGTCGCTTTGCGTCATCAAGCCGCTCAAATCGTAACCCAGCGCCTTAACCACCGCGCCGGTAAGGGTCGCAATATCAATAATATAGTGCGCCTGCGGATGCTGCTGGCTCGCCCAGGCAATGGCATCGGAAAGCACCAGGCGGCCTTCAGCGTCGGTATTATTGATCTCTACCGTCAGGCCATTACAGGCCCGGGCGACGCTGCCCGGCTGCATGGCGGCGGGGCCAATCGCGTTTTCCGCCAGCGCCAGTACGCCCATTGCCCGCACCGGTAGCGCCAGCTCGGCGATGCTCAGCATCAGGCCAAGGACGTTGGCCGCGCCGCACATATCGTACTTCATGGTGTACATCCCGGCGCCTTCCTTGAGCCACAGTCCGCCGGTATCAAAGGTGACGCCTTTACCGACGTAGCAGCGAACCGGGCCCTCGCGGACGCCATCATAATGAATCGCCAGCAGGCGCGGCGGGCGTTCAGCGCCTTTACCCACCGCATGCAGCAGGCCGAGCCCTTGTTCGACGATCGCTTTTTCATCCAGAACTTCGCAGCGCAGCGTGGGGATATCCGCGCACAGACGCCGGGCTTCTTCCACCACGTACTGCGGGGTACACTGCTCCGCAGGCAGATCCGCCAGCCGCCGCGCGGCGAGCATGCCATGCGCCGTGGCCCGTTGACGATGGGCGAGGATGTCCAGCGCCGACCGCTGTTCGGGTAAGGCATAGAGGGCGAGCTGGCGCAGGCGTGGCCTGGCGGCTTTCACCTGATGCAGGCCCAAATCATCAAGCTGCCAGTCGAGGTTAAACAGTTCGCGCAGCGCTTTGGTTAACGCGCCGCTGCTCTCTTCCAGCGAAGCGTCGAGGATAAGCGTTTCGCTCACCGGCTTTTTGCATAGCGGCCGCAGCGCCTCGGCCAGGCCATCGTTCAGCGTCTCCCTCCACAGCGGTGGCGGAATGAGGGTGATGCGGGCGAAGGGGGAGCAGCCGAAGCGGGTATCCGCCACCTCGCCGCGGGCGGCCTGTTCCACCATTTCCGCGAGCAGCGGAACGGCATTGAGCGGGGCCTGGGCCAGCAGTGTGCTGCCGGGCCAGGTCACCAGATGCGCGCCGGTGCAGTCGCTATCCAGTTGATTAATCAGACGATAATCCAGCATGGCTTACTCCTCGATGGGGGCGCGAATGCGTGCGGCATAGGCCTGCATCCATTCGTCGTCCACCGGCCGATAATGGGTTTTCTCCCGAACGCGCTCGGCGCAGAACACGGTCAGCGGCTGCGTCGCGCTGGCGACCACAAAGGAGAAGGTTTTGATATTGGTGGCGGCGCCGAATTCGCCGCGCCGGTTCATGCACACCACCGAAAGGTCGCCCGCGCGGCCAAAGCGCGACATCAGTTTGTCTTCCAGCTCGCAGACCACCGAGTCCGCCGCCTGCTGCGGCGTCATTCCCTGGGCCATTCGCCGGACGATTTCGTAGCTGGTGCAGCCTTTCATCAGATCTTCACCGACGCCGGTCGCCGTGGCGGCGCCGGTCTCGCTATCGCAGTAGAAACCGGAGCCGATAATCGGCGAATCGCCCAGCCGTCCGCGCTTTTTCATAAACAGGCCGCTGGTGGAGGTGGCAACGCTCATGGAACCCTGTTTATCAAGGCCAATAATGCCCACGGTATCGTGGCCGTCGTAAGGACTGAGGCCTTTATCCAGCGTTTCGCGACAGCGCTTCCGGTAATGCTGCATCGCGCGTTCGGTCAGCATCGCTTTGGCGGCGAATCCCTGGCTTATGGCCCACTCTCTGGCGCCCTGGCCGACCAGCAGACTGTTGTAGCGCTGACGGCTCAGGGCGTGGGCGACTTTCACCGGGTTGGCAATATCCACCAGATTACCCACCGCGCCGAAGGCCAGGGTATCGCCATGCATAAAGGCGGCATCCAGTTCGACCTCGCCGTTTTCCGTCGGCAGGCCGCCGTAGCCCACCGATTTGTACAGCGGAAAATCTTCTACCGCCGCCACCGCATTGACCACGGCGCTGGCGGTATCAGCGCCGGATGCCAGCGCCGCCGCGGCTTCGGTTACGCCTTCCAGCGCCATTCGCCAGGTGGCAATCATTCCCCACATTGGTTTACTCCTGTTTTGCAAGCGTGTTGTCCGTTTCAGCACGGGCGGTGACTTCCGCCGCGCGATACTGCTTATCGACGATGCGCATGAAGGGCAGGTACAGCATGGCGCCAATCAGCAAATTGAGGATCTGCATCACGCTGCCGCTAAGATGCCCGGTGACGATAAAACCGCTGATCACCGGCGGCAGCGTCCAGGGGATAAAGACGCCGGTGGTGACGGCCACCGCGCCGATCTTCATCGCCGCGTACTGCACCGTGACCAGCACCAGCGGCACGAGGTTAAACGGAATCAGCATAATCGGGTTCATGATCACCGGCAGGCCGAAGAGGATGGGTTCGTTGATATTAAAAATGGAGGCGCCGGCGCCGAGGCGGGCAACTTCGCGCATATTTTTGCTGCGGGCGAAAATCAGCATCGCTATCACCAGCGATAGCGTTGCGCCCGCGCCGCCCATCCAGATCATATCGAAGAACTGCTCGGTGATAATGTGCGGCGGGGTGACGCCGGCCTGGATAGCGGCGATGTTGTCGGTCTGATTTTCCATCCACAGCGGACGAATGATGCCGTTGATCATCGAACCGGAGTTAATGCCGACCGACCACAGAATGGTAATGCTGAAAACGGTCATCAGCGCGCCGAAGTAGGAGGTACCGTAATGGCGTACCGGCGAGGCGACGACCTCATAAATAAACTGGTGGATGGTGGCGTAGTGCGTGTGCGCAAACCCGATGCGAATCGCCAGGATCAGAATCATCACCAGCAGCGCCGGGATCAGCGCGGCGAAAGACTCCTGCACGGCGGGCGGAACGCCGTCCGGCATCTTAATCACCAGCTTTTTGCGTTTTAGCCAGCAGAAGAGTTCGGTCCACAGCAGCGAACCGATCATGGCGACGAATAAACCTTTGGTGCCGATCCACTCCACGGGGATCACCGTGATGCCGCCGTTTTCTGCGACCTTAATGAACGGCGTGAGGATCAGAAACCCCACCAGTGAGAGGATGCCGCAGGAGATGCGGTCATCGCCGTAGTGCTCCGCCAGACGGTAGGCCACCAGGAAGCTGATAAACAGCGACATTGTGGAAAATACCGCGTTGAACGGGATTTCGATAATTGCGCTCCAGCTCGCGCCGAAGGTGCTGGCCATAAACTGCTGGTAGCTCTGATTGGGGAACGACGAGATCACCAGCAGAATGGAACCGACAATAATAAAAGGCATGAATGAAACGTAGGCGCCGCGAATAGCGCCGAGGTGACGCTGCTGAGCGGTTTTCGCCGCCAGAGGCATCAGTTTGGCTTCAAGAAATCCCAGAACATTGTTCATTGTGAACTCCGTACAAGATCGACAGGGCTGTGTGTGTTATCTATGGCGGATTATGAGAGAAAGCGGTGGGCTGAAAGGTGAAGCGGTTCACATTGTATTCTCTGCAATAATATATATCTCATATGATTGGTTATATTTCCTGTAGAGGATCGTATGGAAATTAAGCTGCACGCTAATGCCACCACCACCCCCAGAACGCGTAAATATCTTCAGGAATCGACGAAAAGCGACCGGGAACTGGCGCAGGAACTGGGGATTTCCATTACTACGGTTCGCCGCTGGCGCAACCGCAGCCAGATTTCCGATAACCACACCACGCCGCATTTGATACACAAAGTACTGAGACAAGAGCAGGAGATTCTCATTAACGCCCTCCGCGATGCGCTGCGCGCCCCGCTGGACGAACTGCTGTTTATGGTGAATGAGGGGCTGGGCATCGCTATTTCCCGCGCCACGCTAAACCGCTATCTGCGTCCTGCCCATGAAGGACGGAAAAATGCCGCGCTGCAGGGGAAAAAAGCGTTAAAGGCGGGAATGCGCGCGGATACCCTGACGCTGCACTATCGCCAGCTGGCGCTGTCGATGGACGACGGCGGTGAACATCATCTGCTCTGGGCGCAGGAGCCGATCAGCGGCTGGTGCTTTGGCCGCATCTATAGCGGGATCTCTCCCGCGCTGGTCGATAGCTGGCTGACCGAGGCGCTGAACGCCTGTCCGGCGCGTATACAATGTCTTGAGATTTATGCTCATAAAGGCTTTCAGCCCGCGCGCGCGGATCTCTCTTGCCGGACGGTGGCGATGGCGGAGCGCGGAGCGGTACAGCTCAGCGAACGATTAGCCGACGTTATTCCGGCGCTGGATGAACCGGACGCGACGCTGCAGCGGCTGTGCGCGCTGTGGAACCGGGGACGGGCGCAAAAAAAGCTGGGCGACACGACGCCCCAGGGCTTTCTTGAGTCGTTGAATCAGAACTAACGGTGGCGTCGGAGGCAGGCACGGCAGCCGCGTTTTGCCCGGGCCCCAGAATCTCTGCGACAGCAAAAGAGAGCGCGTTTTTTGTTGGGCCACGCCAGCGGCCCTGGAGGGTCAGCCGTTTCGCAGGCCATCAATCGCGCTGTCGCTCAGCAGCATAACCGTTTTTACGCTGACGCTGATCCTGTCGATAATGGCCTGTCGCGGGCCTTCGCGCCAGGCGGGGCTGCTATAGAAGCGCGCCTGGGATGCGTTTAAATGCGTCAGGTCCTCATAGGCCCGGATCAGGTAATAAGCGTCGTTGTCATCAACTGAATTGCCGAAGGAGACGATATCCATTCCGGCGGCGCGATGACAGGGGGCGCTTTGTTCCTTCATTATCCGGTGAAACTCGTTCCCGGTCCCCGGTTTAAGGGTGTAAAGCAAAAACTCTACCGTTTTCATCCTGACGTTTCCTGTTCACATTCACTGAGTTTGCTGCAAGAGAGCACTGTCCGGCTATTAGAACAACTCCCCGTGGTTTTGTCGCTTCTCTTTGGCATGACGGCAGCGCGGGTTGCATTTTCCACCTCTTTTTTGATATGTTATATCATAACATTTATGGCATTATAAAATATGTGACTATTTACCTTTCTTTTTAAATGATAATGATTATCATCACCACCTGCCGATCAAAATTCAAAAGAGCGCGTGTTTCGCTCATCCACGCTGAAGAGAGAGGGAGAGGCGGCTAATGGAGGAGAGTTTGACAAAGAGTGGAAAAGCCGATGATCCCGTGCTTAGCGTCAATATCGCATCATTGCCGCGGCCCGGCGGCGGGGAAATGCTCTCCGGCATTCATTTCAGCGCCGGTAAAGGAGAGTGTCTGGTCGTCATTGGACCCAACGGCAGCGGGAAAACCACTTTATTACGCGCGATAGATTGCCAACTGCCGTCGCGGGAAGGCGACGTACGGTTATATGGCCGATCCATTGCCGCATTAACCCGGCAGCAGCGAGCCCGGCAGATCGCGGTGCTTGCGCAGAATGATACCCCCGACCTGCGTCTGGCGCTTGAGGATTATGTCGCCCTCGGGCGGATTCCCCACGCCCGGGATATGTCGCGTCGCGAACACGACATCATCGTAACCCGCGCGATTAACGATACGGGATTGCAGAGGCTGCGTAAGCGACCGCTCTCCGCGTTATCCGGTGGTGAGAGACAACGGGCGGCGCTGGCGCGGGTACTGGCCCAGGCGCCAAAACTGCTGCTGCTGGATGAGCCCACCAACCACCTTGATCCCCACGGCAGAGTGGAGCTGCTGTCATTAGTGAAAAGCCAGGGAATCACGGTCGTTGCGGTATTGCACGATCTTTCCCTGATTGACGCCTTTGCCGATCGGGTTTTGCTTTTATCGCAAGGGCGCGCCGTGGCCTGGGATGTGCCGGAGCGCGTGCTTGTTTCACAACGGCTTTACCCGGTCTTCGGCTTGACCAGCTTTACCGTACCGCATCCCATGACCGGGAAGGCGCTGCGGATTTTTGAGGTGCCAGGCTATGCCTGATAAATTACCGGAGGATAACGCAGCATGAATAAATGGTTTGCAGGGACGATGGCGTTTCTTTTTATTTCAGCGGCGAACGCGGCGGATTTTCCCGTCACGATTGACAGCTGCGGAACGCCGGTGACCTTCACTCAGGCGCCGAAAAGGGCGGTCATCCACGACCTTAATATGTCTGAAATGGCTTTTGCTCTCGGGTTGCAGGACCGCATCGTTGGCTTAACCGGCATTACCGGATGGTACAAAATGACCCCGGAATTTAAACATCAGATGAGATCAATTCCCGAGCTGGCGCCGAAATATCCCTCTCTGGAGACGCTGCTGGCGGCAAATCCTGATTTCTTTTTCGCCGGCTGGAATTACGGCATGAAGGTCGGCGGGGAGGTCACGCCTTCCGTGCTCGAAACATACGGCATCAAAACCTTTGTGCTGAGCGAGAGCTGCGTCTTTACCGCCTCTCAGAAACAAAAAGCGAGTATGGACCTGCTGTATAACGATGAGCTGACGCTGGGCAAGATTTTTGGCAAGCAGCACGAGGCCCGTACGCTGGTCGACGGCTGGAAAAAAACGCTGAATGCGCTGCCTAAGCCGCCGCAGGGCGTGCAGCCATTAAAGGTGTTTGTCTATGATTCCGGCGAAGATAAGCCCTTTACCAGCGGACGGTACGCCATGCCGACCGCGATTATCGAAGCGGCGGGAGGGAAAAACGTGATGGACGACCTGGAGATGAGCTGGGGGACCACCTCCTGGGAGAGCGTGGCGACGGCGGAACCCGATTTTATTATTCTTCTCGATTATCAGACCGGCAGCGGCGCTGATTCGCTGCGCCGTTTCCTCGAAAATCATCCGTTAATGAAACAGACGCCGGCGGTGAAGCAGCAGCGTTATCTGAAGCTGCAATATGCTGAGTTGACGCCCGGCCCGGCGAATATCAACGCGGCCGAAAAGCTGGCTCATGCGATGTATCCTGCGGCCCACCAATGAGCGGGACTCACTATCGCTACTACTGGGCCGCGTGGGGGGCGCTGCCGTTATTAGCCGGCTTGATGCTGCTCAGCGTGGCTAAAGGCAGCGTGCCGCTGTCGCTTACCCAGGTTCTCGGCGCCTTTCGGCTGCTGGATGTGCCGGTTTCGGAGATGATCGGACGTATTGTCATTGATTTGCGCGTGCCAAGAACGCTGCTGGCGGGCGCGGTGCTGGCCATCGTGGGCGGTCTACTACAGACCACCACGCGCAACGATCTGGCCGATCCTTTTTTATTCGGGCTTTCCTCCGGCGCATCGGCGGGAGCGGTACTGGTGATCACCCGATTCGGTGAGCGGCTTGGCGCGCTGACGCTGCCGGTGTCGGCATTCGTTGGCGGCATCTGCTCGGCGGTGGCGGTGATGCTGCTGTTTCATTTTAAAAAGCAGCGTGGCGCAGAGCACCTGGTGATCTGCGGGTTGGCGATCTCCTTTTTATTCGGCGCGCTGACCAGCTATCTGATTTTCTCGGGCGACCAGCGGGCCGCCAGCTCGGTGCTGTTCTGGTCGCTGGGTGGGCTCGGTCTGGCGCGCTGGGATAATTTGCCCTACGCCCTGTTCAGTCTGCTGCTTCTAGGCGCATTCATACTCCTGCGCTGGCGCTCCCTGGATGGCTTACTGGCCGGTGAGCAGACCGCGCAGTCGCTGGGCATTAACGTTACCCGCCTGCGAATGGAGGTGTTTTTCTGCTGCGCGTTAGCAACGTCGCTGCTGGTGGCCCTGACCGGGGTGATTGGCTTTATCGGCCTGATGGTGCCGCATATGTGCCGCTATTTTTCTGGCGTAAAACATCTGCTGCTGCTTCCTTTATGCGGCCTGTGGGGCGCGGTGCTACTGTGCGGCGGTGATATCGTCAGCAGGACGCTGCTGGCTCCGCAGGAGCTGCCTATCGGGATCATTACGGCCGGCATCGGTGGTCTCTTCATTATTATTTTGCTGGCCAGAAACCGTTCATAAACTGAGTCGCGCCGGGTCGCTGCCTGGCGCAGACTTAAACGAAGGGCAAACAAATGCCCGGAAGTCAGCGCGCGCATGCGCTTCGGTTCATGCGCAATTCCCTCATTGGTAGTTTTATCTTTTGATAAATTAATTTTTTCAATGTTATTCGTTAATTATCATCTCTGTCGTAGAGTGATATGCTGCTAATCTCTCTTTAACCGATGCATCGTAAGAAAAATCCTAAAGTAAGCGTGGGGATGAGCGCTGTCTCCGGGCCAGTGAAAATCCCATGGTTTACATTTCGCAGGGATTTTTCTGAAATTCACTCGTCTGGACAATAAATATTAAACAAACTTATAATTCACCCACTTCACTCATGGGTATATCCCCATGGCGCCTATTATACGCATTTCTATAAAGGATGATTGCACTTTCATGAGGGAAAGGAATGTTAACTATTTTCAGCCATAATCATTTTTTTAAGAAAGCCATACGTCTGAAAATAAACGACATAAAAGCGGTCAGAAAGGCGAATCTGGTCGATTTGTGCTTAACAAAGTACGCATCCAGCAGCTGCGCGCAGTTTCATTTTTTAATAAACAGCTTTGAAATGAAAAAGAATTTTGTTTGTTTCCGGGTTGAAGGTAATATTATTTGTTTGATAAACAAAAGGCGCACCGCACATATCGCCAGTATTATCGCCAGAGTGACTGATGGCATCCCCGTGGGAGAGGACATCACGTTAACAGAGAGAGAATTTCAGTATATTTTTATTATGAAATTTACCGTACTGGCAAAAGATTACCCGGAGCTGCTCGGCATTTCGCCCAAGGCCTACAGCAGCTATAAAAGAAGATTAATTGAGAAGTTCGGCTTTAACTCATTTCATGCGCTACTGGCGCTGTCTAATTATTTACACGCTTTTTCGCTGCTCGATAAATTTACGCCGGATTAATTGCTGCACCTGCATGCGTGACTATACCTTTATCTTCGCACTCTCATCTTATTTTTCCGCCTGCCACGACTGTTAAGGAGCGCACTCACAAAGTGTCTCTTTTTCATGTCATCTATCCCATGTCTTGCCTCAAAGGGCGAGCGGGGGACAAAGGAACCCCACCACGATCTGTTCTCGTCATTTCTGGCGCTTTGGGACCGCGGCATCAGCGTCTATAATCCGCACAGCGATGTGTTCCGCGAGCGGCGAAGCTAATCGTCTGTTGAAAATAGCATTAAGCCTTACGACAACCTGATTGCCGTAAGCTGCCCAACTACAATAAAGGCTTATATGAAACAAATGACGTTGAGTGACCTTCGGCAACAAAGCGAACAGGCTGCAGCTTCGCCTCGCTTGCGTGCCCATCGTAATTTCCACCCTGACTTAAGCGATCCGGTGCAACGCCTGGCCGTCGCTATGGAGCCGGGTACCTATGTTCGGCCTCACCGCCACCCGCACACTTTTGAACTGCTGACATCCCTTAGCGGACGTTTTGTGGTGTTGACCTTTGATGATGCTGGCAACGTGACCGAGCGCGTGGTGTTAGGCGAAGAGTGTAAGGTGCTGGAGATGGCGGCGGGTACCTGGCATGCCGTGCTGTCGATGGATAAAGGCGGCGTAATTTTTGAGGTTAAATACGGTGGTTACCAGCCGGTTTCTGAGCAAGACGCGGCCCCGTGGGCGCCAGCTGAAAACGCGCCGGGAACCGCCGAGCTAATGAAGTGGTACGCCCGGGCGCAAGTGGGTGATGGCGGTTTTACCCTGTAATCCAGGTATTGCGCGGGGAGCAGCCCCGCGCCAGCTTCCTTTACCCCCGATACGGATAAGCCGTTCCCGGCGCGTCAGCGGCTTATCAAACTGGTGACAAGCTCCTGGCTCTATTTATTCATAGTATTTATTCATAGTTAAATTTATCCCCTGAAATAGGGCTGGCGATATCCCTTTCACGAAAGTGTTAAACACATCTTAAACCACTATGCTATAATTTTTACGGTCTTTGTAAAGAATCTTCAATAAAGAAATATGGTCATTTCGGCACTATAATTTATCTGCGGGGAAGGATCGGAATATACTTGTTAATAGCCGATCAGGGGAATCAGTGGCTTTATGAATAAACATTAATGATTGCTTGTGTAAATTATAAGCTATTGATTTTTATTGTTTTTAACAAATTGCAATCTTTAATTTATCTAATCATTAGAATTTCCTTATGATAATTTATCTATTTTAGTCAAACCTTCTGCATCTCTGGGTTGCGTAAGGCGTGATTCAGAATATTTGCCAACGCAATCAGTGAATGATTGATGTACATCAATTAACAACCGCTGTTGTCGTCACAGTTATGGTATTTGGTATAAAAAACTGGAACTTTTAATTTCAAGTCTCTTTGCGAATTATCGCATAATAGCCTCGCTCAGAAGGCATCTGAGATTTGAAATTTTATTAATAGTTAGGGACGAAATAATATGAAATTAAAATTACTAACAGTGGCCGTCTCTACACTTCTTGCTGCAGGAACCGTGCAGGCAGCTGAGGTGTATAACAAGGACGGAAACAAACTCGACCTCTACGGGAAAGTGACCGGCCTGCATTATTTCTCCAGCGATAAGTCAGAAGATGGCGATCAGACCTATGCCCGTCTGGGCTTCAAGGGTGAAACCCAGATCAACGACCAGCTGATCGGCTATGGCCAGTGGGAATATAACTTCAGCGCCAATAACGTTGAAGGCGACAACTCCGGCGACAAAACGCGTCTCGCGTTTGCCGGCCTCAAGTTTGGCGAATTTGGCTCTCTGGACTACGGCCGTAACTACGGCGTCGCCTATGATATCGGCGCCTGGACCGATATGCTGCCGGAGTTTGGCGGCGATACCTGGACCCAGACCGATGTCTTCGCCACCGCGCGTACCACCGGCGTTGCCACCTACCGTAATAGCGGTTTCTTCGGCCTGGTTGACGGCCTGAACGTCGCCGTACAGTACCAGGGCAAAGAAGAGGGCAACGGTCGCGATCTGGCGAAACAGCATGGCGACGGCTGGGGTCTGGCCTCGACCTATGAGTACGAAGGATTTGGCGTAGGCGCGGCCTATGCGGCATCCGATCGCACCGATGCGCAGGTCAGGGAAGGGCGCGTGAATCCTGACTTCTACGCCCGTGGCGAAAAAGCGGAAGTGTGGGCGGCCGGTCTGAAGTACGATGCTAATAACATCTACCTGGCAACCACCTATGCGGAAACCCGCAACATGACGAAGTTTGGTAAAGGCTATATCGCCAATACCGCGCAGAACTTTGAAGTTGTGGCCCAGTATCAGTTCGATTTCGGCCTGCGTCCGTCCATCGCCTACCTGAAATCAAAAGGCAAAGATCTGGGCCGCTACGGCGACCAGGATCTGGTTGAATACGTAGATGTCGGCGCGACTTACTACTTCAATAAAAACATGTCTACCTATGTGGACTACAAAATCAACCTGCTGGATGACACCAGGTTCACCAAAGATGCCAGCATCAGCACCGATAACATCGTTGCCGTGGGCATAACCTACCAGTTCTAAGACAACGCCTTTTATTGAACCATGCCTGCCAGCTTACCCTCCTGGCAGGCATTTTTTATACTTGAACGCAGGGCGAGACGAAAAAGCCCGACGCCGTTTCCCGCGCCGGGCTGAGTGAGAAAAGAGGGAGTTTACGGCGCGGTACTGAAAAACTCGCCGAATTTCACCGCCAGCCAGCCCACCGGGGTGGTGGCTCCGCCCACGATATTGGTGATTTCCGCCATCCCTTCCGGCACCGGAATGTTAGAGTTGACCGCCGCCTGGGTGTATTCCCGCGAAATATCCGTCCCGACGTATAAAATACAGGTGACCACCAGCGTGCCGGTGATAAACATGCGGAACATATTGCGTTTGCAGAACGGCGTCACCATCGCCAGCAGGAACATCAGCGAGGCCAGATCGACAAACGGCAGCACGCGGTTGCCCGGCAAAATAATCGCCAGCACCACCGCCATAGGGATCAGCAGCAGCCCGGTCGCCAGCACCGAGGGTTCGCCAATAAGCAGCGCGGTATCCATGCCGATATAGAAGTCGCGGTTGGGAAATTTCGCTTTCAGCTTCGCTTCCGCGGCATCGCGCACGATAAGCAGACCCTGCACTAAAATTTCGATCATTTTCGGCAGCAGCAGCATGGCGGCGGAAACTTTAATCGCCAGCGACACCGCGGCTGCAACATCGTATCCGGCAAGGAAGGCCAGCAGCAGCCCCAGCACGAAGCCCAGGGTCAGCGGTTCACCGAAGACGCCGAATTTTTTATTAATACTTTCCGGGTCGAAATTAATTTTATTAATCAGCGGGATCTTATCAATAATATAGTTACAGGCAATACCAAACGGCACGTAGGTTATACAGGTAAGATGGGGGAATGATATCCCTTTAAGATTATAGTTTTTTTGCAAATACGGTGCGGTTAAATCCGCCGCCAGCAGGGTTAAGATAAATATGCCGAAGGTAATGCCAACGGAGAGCCAGTAGTTACCGGTGCCGGCATACACGACCGACCCCATAATCAGGAAAATCCAGTAGTTGAATATATCGATATTTACCGTTTTGGTTAATTTAAGCAGCAGCATGGCGATATTGATAACAATAAATCCCACGACCACTGGCAGCATCAGCGGCGAGCCCCAGCCGATAGTGGAGGCGGTCGGCCAGCCGGTATCGACCACCGTCAGGTGCAGACCGATGCGTTCAACCATGGCCTGCGACGCCGGGCCGAGGTTGGTCAACAGCAGGCCGATCACCAGACCCACCCCTTCAAAACCGATACCGACCAGCATCCCGGCTTTAAATGCGGTGCCAATTTTAACGCCGAAGCACAGGGCGATAATAAAGAATATTACTGGCATCATCACTGATGCCCCCAGACTAATAATGCTGTTGATAATATCCATAATATTTCCTTAAAAGGCGGCCGAATTGGGCGCGAGCGAACCCGTGCCCAATGGGCCGTAGCAAAAACCTTACGCGGCTCTTTTAATATTTAACCGAGTTGCTTCAGCAAGATCTCAGAAAAAATCTTCGGCGAATTGCTGAAGGCATCAATAGTACTGCCGGCAATATGCGGCGTTATCGTGACGTTATTCAGCGAATAAAACGCGCTATCCTCCGGCAGCGGCTCATCATCAAAAGTGTCGAGGGCGGCGCCCATGATTTTACCGTCCCGCAGCGCGGCGATCAGATCGCCTTCATTAATTAAGCCGGAGCGTGCGGTATTGACGATAATGGCGCTCTCCTTCATTAATTCAAAATGATGCGCGTTAATCAGGTTTTCCGTTTCCGGGGTCATGCGGGCATGCAGCGAAATCACATCCGCACGGCGAACCAGCTCATCGAGAGAATCCACCTTTTCATAGCTGTCATGGCCGGGGACGTACTTATCGTAAAAGATAATCTCGCTGCCGAAACCGCGCAGGAAGCCGGCCACCAGCTGAGCGATATGCCCCAGCCCGACCAGACCCACCACTTTGCCGCCCAGTTCAGGAATGGCCCGGTGGTTAGGACTCTCTTTGCGCCAGAACTTATCGCGCAGCGCATCGTGCGAGCGGGCGATGTTGCGCATTTCCGCCAGAATCATGCCGACGGTAAACTCCGCCACGCTGCGGGCATTACGTCCTGGCGTGTTCATTACCTCAACTCCGCGCGCTTTGGCCTCCGCCTGATTAACGTTTTCAATGCCGCCGCGCAGCACGCCAACGTATTTAAGCTTTGGCAGCTTGTCGAATACCGCCGCGTTAACCGGGGCGAACTGGACGATCAGGATCTCAACCTCCTCAGCGCCCTGAAGCAGGGCGGCAGGCAGCGCCACCGCTTCGGAGCCTTGCTGTTCAACCAGTAAATTATCCTCCTGCAGTTTTTCAATCGACTCGTGCGACCATTCGCGCACTTCCACTGTAATACCTTTATCTTTCAGCGCTTTCAGACCCGCGTCCATCATCGCTGCATTGATAAACAGATCGGCAATTGCCAGACATTTCATAATGATTCTCCATAAATTAACGCATCAACATACCGCCGGTGACATCCAGAGTCGCTCCCGTCATATAGCTGGTTTTCGGAGAGACCATGAAGACGCCGATGTCGGCAATTTCGTGCGGCTGGGCTACCCGGCCCACCGGAATACGGCTGACGTAATAGTCAGGATTCTGCTCAATGTTTTTACGGATCATCGCGGTATCCATAATGCCGACGGCGATGTTGTTGACATTGATTTTCTGTTTCGCCACCTCGCGCGCCAGCGAGATAGAAAATGCCACCAGGCCCGCTTTACTGGCCGCGTAATGCGCATGACCGGTGGTCGAACCGTGGAAGGCCGCCTGAGAAGTGATATTCAGAATGCTGCCGGCCCGATCTTTCGCCAGGCAGTGGTTGACAAACAGCTGGCTCAGGTGGAAAACCGCCTTCAGGTTGACGTTCATCACGCTGTCCCACTCCTGCTGGGTGATTTCAGTGACGTAGCCGCTTAGCCAGATCCCGGCATTGTTGACCAGAATATCGGCGTTCCCCAGCCGCTCAATGCAGGTCGCGAACAGATTCTCCCGGCTTTGCTCATCGGAAAGATCGGTTTTCACCGCAATAATCTCGACGCTGGCGCTATTTTTTACCGTATCGATCAGCTGCTCCGGGCGCTCCTCATCATGCATATAGGTGAAGCAGATGTTGACCCCTTCTCTGGCGAGGGAAAGGACAAACTCTTTGCCCAGCCCCGTTGCGCCGCCGGTGACGATAGCCGTGCGGTGGTGTAAATTCAGATCCATACTTTCCTCGCTTAATGCGTAATGTAGTTACTGCAGCTTTTCCACGGAGACTGCATTTCCGATAGCAGATTTTTGTAGAGCTGATACTTATCCTGATAGACCTTGTTATTGTCCGGGTTCGGCGTGACCGTTCGCGAAACGTGAACCATCTCATTTGAGGCGGCAAAGACATCATCAAACCAGCCAACCATGACCGCGGCGGTCATCGCGGTGCCCAGGGTGCCGTGCTCTTTCACGTCGACAATCTCCAGAGTGGACTGGAAAATATCGGCGAATATCTGCAGCCAGACCGCAGAGTTAGTGACGCCGCCCGCAATTCGAATGGTGCGGCTTAGATCAGGGTTGATGTTGCGCAGACGTTCGGTGTGATAAAGGTGGCTGAAGGCGACCCCCTCGTAGATAGCGCGCAGAAAATGCGCTTTTTTATGGAAGCTATTCAGGCCGATAAACCCCGCGGAGGCGTCCGGGATGGTGTTGGAGCCGAAGACAAACGGGAAGAACAGCAGGTGGCTCTCGGCGGGCGTTGTCGTGGAGACCAGATCATTGCACAGATCGTAGACAGACGATCCCTGCGCCGCCGCGGCGGTGCGATCGCCTTCCATAAAGTTATTGATAAACCACTCCAGATTACTGGCGGATGTGGGGCTGGCCTCGGTAATTAACCATTTGCCCTCAATCGGATAAATCGAGGTCATAAAGAGATCCCGGTCGATAACCGGATGGTCGGTCACGTATTCATTGATGCTCCAGGTGCCGGTAATAATCGCCAGCTTATCCAGCGTATTGATGCCGGAAGCGACGGATGACGCCGAGATATCAAACACGCCGCCCGAGACCGGCGTTCCGGCACACAAACCGGTTAGCTGCGCGACGTCGTCGGTAATGTAGCCGCAGCAATCGGTGGAGCGTTTAATGGGCGGAAGCTTGTCGCGCAGATCGCCGAGCCCCCACCAGGCCAGCAGCGAGGCATCATAGTCACGGTCGCGAACGTTGATCAGGTTAGTCCCTGAGATATCGGTAAGTTCGAGAAAGGCTTCGCCGGTCAGATAAAAACGAATCAGATCTTTGACCATGAATATGTAGCGCGCGTTGTTCAGCGCTTCAGGCTCGTTCTCTTTCAGCCAGGCGAGGAGGGCGACGGGCTGGCCTGCCCAGATGGACTGCATGGTTTTGGGCAAAATGTCGCTGACAAACGTCGGGTCGCGGTACCACTTTTCAACCCAGCCCTTAGCCCGGCTATCGGTGGAAATGATCCCGTTGCGCACCGGGGCGCCCGCTTCATCCACCATATACAGCCCGTTGCCGTGGCCGGTGACCGCCACGCCTTTGATCTGGCTGGCGTCGATCCCCGACTGCGCGAGGGCCGTTGTAATGACTTCAACGTTGGCCGCCCAGAGTTCGTTGATATCTCGCTCGGTGTGAAATTCCTTCGGGGTCAGCATTTGCGTTGACTTCGACGCGCTGGCCACCACGTTGCCGGCGCGATCGTAAATCGCCGCTTTTGTGACGGTGCCGCCGTTATCAATGCCCATGACGTAGTGTTGTTTCATTGGCGTGGACTCCTTATGCGTTACCATAAACCGGGTTCGCTGGTGGTAATGCCTTTAAATCCGGCATGGAAGATTTTATCTACAAGGTATTTCCGCTTTACAAAGCCTCCGGCGATGAATATCACGTCAAAGCCTTTTAAATTCCGGCTAATCAATTCCAGACACTGGCAGGCATATTCAGCAGGTAAGATTTCAATAGCATCTGGCGGGTTATGCTTAACAATATCGATGGAGTGATCCAGCGAACGCGAGTCGATGAGCAATACCCGGAAGATAGTTAACAATCCCTCTTTTTTGGCATAGCGTAGGGCCGAGAGATTCGACGAAATAACACCATCAACCTTGTAGTAATTTTTGAGCAGACTGATCCCCGCCTGGTCGGGTTTAAAACCGCCCAGTAGCTCCAGGTGAATAAGCACTTTTTTGCCGCGCTGATGGCATTTGCCAATCAGCGATTGCAGGTTGCCGATATTTGCTTCGGATAGCAGTACGTATTCTGATGAGCAGGCCAGCGCCTGTTCAAAATGTTTATATTTTCTGACGGAAGGAATGATGGTGTTATTTAAGAACATATTAATATCCGATGTTATTTAGCCATGTAGAGGCTGTAGGCATCTTCCGCTGTGGCATTTTCATGGATGATGGCGTTCAGACCTGCTACTACTTTTGCCGGCTGTGGGTCCTGAGTAATATTGCGGCCCACCGCCACGCCTTTTGCACCCACCTGCATACAGTGCTGCACAAATTTAAAATAACCGTCGATGCCGGTTTTCGGGCCGCCCAGCGCGAGTACCGGCACGCCGGCCGCTTCGACGATAAGCCGATCATCTTCGGTACCGGTAAAGCGGGTTTTGATCACGTCAGCCCCCAGCTCAACGGCGATGCGGGCCGAGGCGGCGATAACGGCCGGGTTGTTGGAGTCGTCGCTGGTCACGGGATAGCCGTACGGCAGGGATTCCACGATCAGCGGCACGTTCCAGCGATCGGCGGCCTGCGCCAGCTGCATCGCCATGATGTGCGTTTTCTCTTCATTGAACGCGCCGGGGAAGGTCATACACACTACGCCTTCCGCAGCCACTTTCAGCGCATCCTCAATGGAAAAGACGGGAGTCGTATCGGGAACGGTATTATCAAAAATATTCACTGTGCTATCGACGCGTAATACAACGGGAACGCAATTGAAAACTTCGCGGAAATTTTTCAACATGCCATAAGTGACCAGCGCGCAGTCCAGGCCGCTTTCAACAAGGGCCGGAAGCTGATTTATCGTATTATCAATACCATTTGTTTTGCTTGAAAAATAGTAGCCATCCAGCGCCAGCGTGACGGATTTACCATCTTTTGCGAAAATGCGAGAGAGACGACGTTCTTTAGACATTTTTTGACTCCTGAGATAGAAAAAAACAAAAAAGGCCCTCAGAGACTTTCGTCTCTGAGGGCCTTCGATTCACTTACCCTTTTGATAATCGTTCAGCAATCCAAACCATTATCAATTAATTTTTCAGCCTGACGGGTAGGGTTTAAATGCTGTTTAATTTAAATCCGTTCCCTTGCTTGAATTAATTACTAGCATGCCTGCGTTCTTTCTGTCTAGCCGTTGTTGATAAACTGAGATGCTTATCACGAATTAAACTTGAGTTTAATCTTATCGGCGCTTGCGAATTTGAACACCAACAGCCGATTTTATTGTGCTTATGCTAAGAGTAAAAACTCTATCGTCAACTGCGCCAGCAGCAGCAGCAGGGCAATCAGCGCCAGCCATTTCGCCGGACGCAGCTTATGCTGCGGAATAGAGGTATTACGCAAACGCACGAACCATGGATTGTTTTTCATTATTGACGTCCTGTCCCTGATGTCTGTTAACGGGATCGACAGAAACTGAATGACGATCTAATTATCTGATATTAATGGATTAGTCGGCAATAACCCATGAATAAATGAAGCTGGTTTAGCTTTCATTCAATAATTGGGACTCAAATCATATACAAAATAAATCAGGATAAGGGTCCGTCAATAAATGCTGTTTCAGACCCTCATCTGGCTGTCGCTTGCTGACAGAGCGTCCGCTGTCTTCAGAGTTCATGATCCCAGGGCGGGTTAGCGCCCGGCCTGGAAACCGTCACCGCGGCGGCGCGCATCCCCAGATCCACCGCCTGGCGAACCTGCTCACGTGACAGTGTCACTAGTTTCTCCTTCTCCAGGAGCCCGGCCTGCGAGAGGCTGGCGAGAATACCGGCATTCACCGTATCGCCCGCGCCGACGGTATCGGCCACCGCTACGCGAATAGCGGGCACATGCAGATGAAAATCAGCGGTCCAGGCATCAGCGCCGTCAGCGCCGCGGGTGACCACGATGAGCTTCGGCCCCCGCGCCAGCCAGCGGCCTATCACCTCATGCTCTTCGCCGGGTTCGGCAAACCACGCGAGGTCCTCATCGGAAAGCTTGACGATATCCGCCAGCGCAATCATGCGCCTCATGCGCGCCAGGTGTTTCTGCCGGTCCGGGATGAAAATTTCACGAATATTAGGGTCGAGGAACATCACCCGACGCGGCGCTTCCCTTACCATCAGCGCTTCATAAACGCTGCCGCACGGTTCGGCGATCAGGCTGATGCAGCCGAACAGAACGGCGGAGACGTCATCCCCGAGCGTCGGCAGGTCGTTTTCAGTCAGCATTCGACCGGCGCTATTCTCATCGTAAAAGGTATAGCGGGCCTGACCGCCTACCAGCCTGACGAAGGCGAGGGTGGTGGGCAGCGGCGCGCGGGTTGAGGGCGAATAATCCACGCCGGAGGCGTCAAGCGTGTGGCGCAGCATGTCACCCATAAAATCGTCCGATAAACCGGAAAACAGCGCGACCGCCATCCCCTGGCGACCCAGGGCGACGGCGGTATTGAACGCCGCTCCGCCAACGCAGGGAGTAAAGGCGGGGGCATTCTCGCGGCTCTGACAGGGCAGCATGTCGATAAGTGCTTCTCCGCAGCAGAGGATCATGGCTTTTCTCCCTGGCTCACCGCGACCACCGGCGGAGTTTCCAGCCGATCGGCTACCTGCATCCAGTTTTCGGCAAAACGTCCGCAGGCGGTCTTGATATCGACGCCGACGGGGAGCTCCGGACACTCGTTTTCGCCGTTGCTGCCCCAGTTAACCCATCCTGACTGGCGGCGCTGGACTATCTGAAACGCGCCGGAGGGGCGGGAGGTCCACCAGATCATCGCCCGGCCGCTCGCTGAATCATACTCGACGGTTTTACTGGCCGGCCCGGGAAAGATGGTTTCATCCGCGACGGCGGAAACGTCAACGGGCGAATCGGTCAGTAGCCATTCCCGCTCGGTGAGATCGGCTCTGCGATGCGCCCGGGCGCGAACCTGGCTCAGCCGTTCGCGAATCTCCGCCTCATCGAGCACGTTCTCCCAGCGGCAGAACATCCGCCAGTAGAGATCCCAGTGGGCGGAGGCCATATCGGCGAGCTGTTCGCGGAATTCGGTAAATTTCGGGCTCTGGTTTTCCGAGGTGGTGACGGTATTGGCCACCATGGCGACCAGCTCTTCGGCATAAGGGTCGCCCGCGCGATAGCGGGTGCCGCCGTACGCCGCGAAGCGATCGAACAGCAGTTTTCCCGGGCCGCTCTCAAATTCGTCGCCGACGGTGATCTTGTTGGTCACCGAACGGCCGTTAATCACCGTTGAAAAATCATCTACGCAGTAGCGCCGCTGAAACCAGGGCGTGTTCCAGCTAAATTTCCAGTCGATGGAGAAACGTTTACCGCGCAGCTCCGGTAATAATCCGTCGGGGATCGCGCCGCGCATGCGGTAGTGATGATAGACCGGGCCTTCCTCGAGGATCTCAATATCAACGAGGGTATGCTCCGGCGGGTTTATCAGCCCATTTTCCGGGGTGAAAAACGGGCCGTAAAACCCGCCAATGGCGTTATTTCCGGAAGGAAGCAGCTCGACGTTGTCCTGCAGCGCGCGAAAATGGCGCAGCCCCCACTTGGATGCACCGACGCCCTGGGCGGTTCCCCGACACATTTCCAGATCGAAACAGCCGGTATTGAGACGGACAAAACAGTCCTTTTCCCGGCCAGGCAGCCGGTGGATACCGGCGATTTCACCGACTTCAGCCGCCGTGAGCGGGCGGTCAAGCCGCATCTTGAGGGTCCCGCTGAAGCTGACCGTCGCGATAAAGGCGGTACTGTTTTGCGTCGACTCATGGGTGAGGCGCTGGCAAAGGATCCGCTGGTCCTCGCTGGTGATTGCCCACCACAGGGGCTCCTGCAGTTTCTCCGGGAGAGTAAACGTAATCGGTTCGCGATCCCGGGTACCGTTCATCGGGTCCGTCAGCGTAATGTGATATGTCATGAGGGTATACTCCATTAAAATTTAAGCGTGCGAAGACCCGCCGCCAGCGCGGCGGATAAACAAAGCGTCAGGGAAAGCTAGCGGGTACGGGCGATCTCTTTTTTCCGCCAGAAGGTAAACAGCTCCGGATGCTGCTTCAGCCCGTCAATCGCCACGGCAAGAATGATGACGATGCCTTTAATCAATAGCTGGGTGAAAAAGGGCACGCTCAGCAGAATCAGGCCGGTGCTGAGTACGCCAAGAATAATCGACCCAATCAGGGTGCCGATAATCCGCCCGCGTCCACCGGCGAGGCTGGTGCCTCCCAGCACCACCGCCGCAATGGCGTCCAGCTCATATCCCGTACCCGCCGTGGGCTGGGCGGAAATCACCCTGGCGGCGAAGATAATTCCCGCCAGACCCGCGCAGACGCCGGCAATCATGTAGACCGCCGCCAGCACGCGTTTGACCCGTACGCCGGCCAGGCGCGCGGCCTGGGCGTTGCCGCCGACGGCATAGATATGACGGCCGAACCGCGTGCGCTCAAGAATGAACCACGCCAGCAGATAAACAATCAGCATAATAATGACCGGTACGGGGATACCGGCAAGATAGCCATTTCCCAGCTCGCGGAAGCTCAGGCTGCTCGACACAATAGGCTGCCCTTCGGTAATGGTGTAGGCCATACCGCGCAGGAAGGTCATGGTGCCGAGAGTGACGATAAAGGGCGCGAGAGCGAGATAGGCGGTGAGCACGCCGTTAAGCAGACCGCACAGCGCGCCCACGCCAACGCCGGCCAGAATCGCCAGCGGCGCAGGGAGCCCGGCCATCGCCGCGACCACTGAGACTACGCCGGAAACGGCGACGATTGACCCGACGGATAAATCAATGCCGCTGGTTAAAATGACGAAGGTCATGCCCGCCGCCAGAATAGCGTTGACGGAAATCGAGCGGGCGATATTCAGCAGATTATCGACGCGGTTAAAGTTTGGCGCGAAGGTGGACATCAGGATCAGCAGCACCAGCAGAACGATTAAGATCCCCACCCGATCCCACCATTTCGCAAAATCAAACGGCGCTTTGACCGGCAGTTCCGTCACAGGTTTATTGTTGTCCATGGCATTCTCCGGATTGACTGGTAAAGGTTCCTGTTGCGTGCAGCATCACTTCTTCTTCCGTGGCTGAAAACGAGGGTAACTGATGAACGATTCGCCCGCCGCGCATGACCAGCACGCGGTCGCTAATGCCGATGGCCTCCGGTAAATCGGAGGAGATCACCAGAATGGCTTTCCCGGCGCGGGCGAGCTTGTCGATCAGTTCGTAGATTTCCCTTTTGGCGCCGATATCCACGCCGCGGGTCGGTTCATCGAGAATAAGCAGCCTCGAATCGCGCAGCAGCCAGCGCGCCAGCGCCGCTTTCTGCTGGTTTCCGCCGGACAGGGCGCTGACGGGCAGTTCAACCGCATTTTCCCGCAGCCGCAGCCTGCGCATCTGCTCAAGGACGGCGGCGCGAATCGTCTTGCGTTTCACCACGCCGCCGGCGACAAAGTTATCCAGCGAACTGATATCAATGTTGTGCTCAACCGAATGCCCGAGAAACAGTCCCTGAGTTTTGCGGTCTTCGGTCACCATCCCGATACCGTCGGCGATAGCGGCGGTGGGGTCTACCGGCTTGCTCGTCCGGCCGTCAATGCGCACGCTTCCCTGGGTGCGCGGGTCGGCGCCGAAGAGCAGGCGAGCGACTTCGGTTCGCCCGGAGCCCACCAGACCGGACATGCTGACCACTTCGCCCGCGTTGACCTCAAAGGAGACCGGGCCGGTCGCACTGCCTGCCAGGTCCCTGACTTCCAGCAGTACCTTGCCGGGCGTACGCGGCTCGTGCTGATAGAGATCGACAATTTGCCGGCCGACCATCATGCGGACGATATCGGTGGTTGAGACGTTGCCGAGGATTTCCGTGCCGATCCACGTGCCGTCCCTGAAGACCGTGACCCGGTTTGCCAGCTGCCATACCTCTTCCATGCGGTGCGAGATATAGACCATCCCGACGCCATCCTGACGCATCTGCTCGATCAGCCGGTATAGCTGGAGAGTCTCCGCCCGCGACAGGGCGGCGGTCGGCTCATCAAGCACCAGCACTTTGGCGTTTTCACTGACGGCGCGGGCGATCTCGACCATTTGCTGACGCCCGATACTCAACGAGCCGAGCGGCGCCTGCGGGTCGATGTCCGCGTTAATCCGGTCCAGCTTCTCCCGGGCCTCCCGGTGCATCCGTTTGCGATCGAGAATACCGGCGAAAGCGGTCGGTTCCTGGCCGAGAAACAGGTTTTCCGCCACCGTCATATCGGGAACCGTATTCAGCTCCTGGTGGATAATGGCGATGCCATATTTGCGGGCATCCCTGGGCGTGCGAATATCAATCTCCTGCCCGTCGATAAAAATAACGCCGCTATCGCGCTGCTCGTTACCGGAGAGGATCTTCATCAGCGTGGATTTGCCCGCGCCGTTTTCCCCCATCAGGGCATGGACCTCTCCGGCGAATAAATCAAAGCGTACGTTGTTCAGCGCCAGGGTCGCGCCGTAGCGTTTTGAAATCCCTTCCAGCCTGAGCAAGGGAGGTGATGTTGTATCGGCCATTGTCTTTGCCCTCCGGGATGAACCTGAGCGTCATCCCGTTTTTGCCTCTTAAAGTGACGAAGTGATTACCAGCCCGGATAGCTGTCGACGTTATCGCGGGTGACCAGTACGCTGGGGATCAGGACGGTATGAGAGGCGATCGGTTTGCCGTCGACCATATCCTGAGCAAGCGTGATGGCCTGGCGCACCATTTCGCCCGGATTTTGCGTTGCGGTACCGATAAACGGCGAGCCGCTGCGCTTAAGTTCTTCAACCGCTTCCGGGCTACCGTCGACGCCGGTAACTTTGATCGCGCCCGCTTTGCCCGCCTGTTCAACGGCCAGTACCGCACCGAGCGCGGAAGGATCGTTCATGCCGAAAATACCGGCGACGTCCGGATTGGCTGTGAGCATGTCGGTGGTCACCATCAGGCCGGAAGCGCGGTCGTTGCGCGATGCCTGCTGGCCGACGATTTTGATATCCGGGGATTTTTGCGCGACGTTTTTACAGCCTTTGATGCGGTCGATAATGGTCTGAATCGGCGTGCCATCCACCAGCAGCACTTTGCCTTTGCCGCCCATCTGGCTGAACAGGTATTCGCAGGAGGTTTCCCCGGCCTGGATGGCGTTGGTCATGATCGCCGCGTCTGCGCCTTTCGCGGGCGTATCGACTGCGATAACGATAATTCCGGCGGCTTTTGCCCGCTGAATGGCCGGCTCGATCCCGGATTCATCGACGGCGGAAATAATGATGAGATCCACTTTCTGCTGAATAAACGCGTCAATCTGCGTGTTCTGGTTTGCCAGATCGACCTGTGCATCCTGTACGTTAAGGGTTGCGCCGATTTGCGCCGCGGCCTGCTTAGCGTTCCTTTCCATTGCCGAGAAGAAGGGGTTGGACATGTCCTGCACCATTAAGCCGATGCGGGAGATTTTTTTGCCATCCTGCGGCGCGGCGCTGGCTGCGGGAATAAACCCTGTCATGGTGGTGATTACCGCGCTAACCGCGACAGCCAGCCATGCTTTGCGAAGTTTGGTCATATTCTGCTCCTTTCATTATCGTGTGGTATAAGGTACGGCCAGGTGTGGGGAAGCCTCAGAAATAATCCCCTGATGTTGTTTTTCGGTAGCGACTGAAATTCAGCCGTTATTTACATCGCTAAAATGATGAGCGCGTATAGCACGCCGTAGCCCGCTTTTTTGTCGGGTGGCGCCTTACCCGGCCGACGAAAACCGCAAGCACCATTTCTGTCGGCCCGTGCAGGGGAAGCGCCGCCGGGCAATGCCGTCCGGGCGATACGTTGTCAGCAATCTCAATTGCCTCTTTTTAATGGTTATTTATTTTCTACAGCCGCAGGACTGGCGAATAACCAGTTCGGCGGGAACTTTACGCTGGGTATTAATTTCTCCTTTTCCTTCCGGATTAATTAACTGGATAAGCATTTCAGCCGACTGCCTGCCAATCTCTTCGCTGTTTTCATTGAGCACCGTTAGCGGCGGATTTAATAGCGGCGCCCAGTCGAATTCATCGTAGGCGATAAGCGCCATATCGTCGGGGATGGCTATCTGGCGCTGCTGAAGCTGTTTAAGTGAACCCAGCAGAATAGGGTTGTTACCGGCAATAAGCGCGTCCGGCAGCGATGTCTGGCGGTCCAGGTATCGGCTCAGGGTGTCCGCAGCCGACTGCGCGTCGTTCTCCGTTTCGACAACTTCAAGCGTTGCGCCGCAGCGCTCTGCGGCCTCGCGAATACCGCGCTCGCGTTCAAAACGCGTGGTCCAGCGGTCCGGGTAGATGAGGAGCAGCCAGCTTTTATAGCCGTGCTGCGCCAGATGGTTCCCCACCAGCAGGCTGGCCTGATAATTGTCGGTCGTGACGCTGGGAAAGTTGTGCTCGCCGCGGGGAGGTGAGTCAACGAAGACGACCGGAATATCCCATTTCGCCAGCAGGCTCAGGCTTTCCGGCTGAAGCGTCACCGTCGAAATGATCCCGGCCATTCGCGACTCGATCAGGCGGTTAATCATGCGATCCTCCTGCGCGCGGTCGTAGATACCGTTGACCGCGATATCGCCAAGCACTACGGTCCACTGCGACGGCTGCAGCATCTGCTGAATACCGGACATCAGATTAAGGTAGTAAGAGTTCGAGGCATGGGCGGTAATCACCGCCACCGAGTCTCTGCTTGAGCGGCGTAGCGCCTGGGCCGCGCGGTTAGGTACGTAGCCGAGTTCTCGCGCCACTTTTAAAATCAGCTCCCGGCTGTCGTCAGCAACGCCATCGCCACCGTTTAGCGCGCGTGAAACGGTAAACATAGAAAATCCCGTCGCTTCACTTACATCCCGCATCGTTGCTTTACGCATATTTCGCTCTCTGCATTTATGAAATTACCCGCGATACAGACGGCTATTTCCTTGACCTAAACGTTTATGAGACTAAACATAAACGTTTAGGTTTGTTTGATCAGTGAGCCGCTTCTCGTTTTGTGAACAGAAGGTAAACAACGTCGTTTGTGAATGATTTCTATGTATTTATTGATTTAATGCATATTTAGCCCGCTTGCCGCTTTGCTACTCTTGAACGCATTCATTCACGGTCAGACAGGGTCGTCGCGTTGGAAATCTTTTTTTAACCCACTGAAAAGTATTCTCTAAATATTTTTCACATCGCAAAAATCACGGTCCGTTTTCGACGGATCCGCTTTTGTATGGGTTAAAAAAAGGTTCACCATGAAAATTACATGGAACGTCAGGCCAGTCGGCTATCAGCTGATTAGCAAGCGCTGCCCCGCCTGTCATGGGCAGCAGGATTTCACCCCATCCGGCGCCTTCCGGGTCAACTCGCAAAAAAAAGTGCTCGATGTCTGGAGTATCTATAAGTGCGTGCGCTGCGCGTATACCTGGAACATCAGCCTGTTCTCGCGTTTGCCCGTCAGCAAAATCAATCCGCAGCTCTACGCGCGACTTATCGCTAACGACAAATCTGCCGTCGAGGCTTACTCTCACGATCCGGTCGTTCTGCGGCGTAATCGCGCGGCGCTATCGGGTACGCCTGACTTTGTGGTTCAGGAACGCTGGCGCATCAACCTTGTTCGCGCTTCTCAGGTGAGGGTGGATGTCAGGGTCACGCGCGCCTTTCAGACCAGCCTGCTGTCGGTCCTGAGACGAGCGCTGCGGCTTAGCGGTAGCGCGATCCGTCAACGTCTTCAATCGGGAGATATCGTCGGTATTACGCTGAAAGAACTGCGGGCACCCAGGCTGCGGCCGGAGGGATATACGCTGTACATCACGAGGGAGGTTCTCCTGGCGCGCAGGCCTATTTCATTAAACGCGGGCTCAGCGCGCGGGAGACGATAGCCATTGCCCCGGATAGTTTTCTATCCGGGGAGCTGACTCGCAAAAATCGATTCGGGTTGCCGCAAGGGGCAAAATAGCCTTGCCTTTTATACTGTGAATTTATACAGTTTTTGGCGGCAGTACGGCGATAGTGTCCATCGGTACCCCGGATGCTGCGACGGCAAATTCTGTTAATAAAAGGAGAGTGCGATGTCTATGGATACACGTAAAGAAGTGCTGTTTGTCCTCATCCAGGAGTACGCCGACTGGGAGTTCGCGCTGCTGGCACCGGGGCTGCGCCGCGGGTTTGGCGTATGGGAACCGCGATACGAAGTCAGAACCGTGGCTGCCGATGAGGGGCCGGTGAGGTCAATTGGCGGGGTGCGCTGCCTGCCGGATTATACCTTCGAGACGATACCCGATGATTACGCCGCGCTGGTGCTGGTGGGCGGAATGAACTGGTGGGGAGAGGAGGCCCGGCGGGTTGTACCTTTGGTAGAACAAGCGCAGGCCCGGCAGATCGTGGTAGGCGCGATATGCGACGCTTCGGCCTTTCTTGGCGCGCATGGCTTTCTCAATGATGTCGACCACACCTCGAACGGGCTGGCCTACCTGCAGAGCCGGGCGGGGTCAGCCTACAGCGGCGCCGCGCGGTACAGAAACGAGCCTTCGGTACGCGACGGTAACCTGGTGACCGCCAACGGCGTTGGCTTTGTGGATTTTACCTGCAATATGCTTTCTGCCTTAAAGGCGGCCCGCCAGCAAGAGATCGAAGCCATGAGGGAGACGTTCAGGTCGGGAATGTTTACGGAAGGCTGATGCAGACAAGCATGGCCATTTGCCGAAATCGAATCATCTGGCTGAGAGCATCCGTCGCTATATTGAGAGTTGCCAGGGTTGTTGCGCAGGGTTTCGCCATGCGCTAACCCTGCCTTAACTATCCGGCAACTATCCGGCGTGGGGCTTAATCTGCGTTTGCGTAATAAACAAACGCCAGCTTATTGCCGTCCGGATCTCTGACGTAGGCGCTGTGGAAACCTTCACCGTACTGCGGGCGGCGGCCTGGGGCGCCTTCATCACTTCCTCCCAGGCGTAGCGCCAGCTGATGCAGCTGCTGAATATGCTCAACCGAACGTGCGTTCAGGGCCACCATAGCGCCGTTGCCCGCTGTTGCCTGCTGCTGGTCGAACGGTTTGCCAACGCACAGCCCGATGGTGCGGTTTCCGCTGAATGTCCCCCACGATGCGCCTTGCTCGCTGCGGCCGCTCCGGGGCTGCCCCAGCATCTCCATCAACGGGTCGTAAAAACGAATCGCGCGCGGCAGATCGTTAGTGCCGAGCATGATGTAGGAAAACATGACTCCTCCTCATTTTTCGCCTGAAGGTTGCTGCTGCCAATCTAGCAGCAAGGCGCGAGCACGGGCAGCCCGAGGAGCCAGAAATCATACCTCCGTCGCGATTCTTCAGCGATTTTGCCCGCGCGCGAGCCGGCTGCTCAGCTCAGATCGTGCAAATCTTTATCATTCGGCGGCAGCAGTGATATCTGGTCGAAAGTAACCCGCAGGCCGCTGCGCTGCGGCGTGCAGCACATGATGCCGACCTTTGCCGCGCCGCCCGGAAAAGGGCACAGCCGCAGCAGCGGCCACAGTTGACCATCCGTTGAATACTGCAGGCGCAGCGCTTCTCCGCGGCGGGTCAGACGCAGCCAGAATTCACCGGGGTCGCCCGGGAAAATACCGGTTGCCCAGTCTGATGTCCCCTGCGTCAGTACGCTACCGATAGCGGGCGCGCCGTCGTTGTACTCGATACCGGCCTTAATCCAGCGCCTGGCGTCCTGCATTAACATGATCCCTGCCTGGTCATACAGCGTACTGAAATCTGCTCGCACCCTTACCTGAAAGGTGAAATCCCCCGCGGCTTCCGTGGCGTAGATATGCCCGGAAAAACGCTCAAACCCGTACCAGGTTTCGCGCCAGAAGTCGGTTTGCGCGTCGGTCACTACGCGCAGTTCGCCGTCCTCTTCCGACCATGTCGCGGGTTCGTTAATCCATTGAAATATCTGATGCATCAGGCCTCCTGTCTTTGCTGAATAAGCGTTAAAAACCGCAGCGTGTCTTCGTCCGCCTGCTGTGCAAGGCGCGCATCCCACGCCGGACTGTCGGCATCGCAAAAGCCGTGCTGCGCATTGAACATCCGGCAGGCCACAGAGGGATATTTCTCCAGCTCGTTTTGCAGGGCGCGGGGATTGAACGCCGGTTCATGGCGGGCGAGAATCACCTGCGTTGGGCACGGAGGCGCCGCATCGCAGTACTGGCGGATCCGTGAACCGTAGTGGCAAACCGCACCGTCGCAGAGTCCGCTCCTGGCAGCCAGCCAGGCTAAGGTGGCGCCTACGCTGTAGCCGATAAGGATTAGCGTGCCGTATTTCGCTCTTAGCTCGGCCAGCAGCGACACGATGGCGGCGGTATCAAATCCGACGTTATCGGAAAAGTGGTGCCAGGCCTGCTCCTGCTGCTCATAGGCGAACGGCGCAGAGTGAGGGAAAAGCGCTGGCGTGTACGCATCGAAGCCGCGGCTGCGCCAGGTCGCGGCGGATCGCTGAATATGCGCGTTGATGCCGTAGATTTCATGCAGCAGGACGATGGCTTTATCGCAATCAGGTAACATAAATGCGCCTCTGGCGGATAAAATGGGTTTATCTCCGGTCGGAAGGTCAGTTTATCAAGGCTGACGCCTGTAGTATAAACATACCGCCCGGAAGATGGCTCGTGCATCCAGGTCTTTGATTTTCCTGGTCGGATCAACGTCACGATACGCCATCACATCAAGGTAACGTTGTTTTTCAGCTTAATTTCTATCTAGTTAGCGAGACCGTATGAATGTAACCCGTGCCGACATGGCCGATCTTGTCTATTTTTTCGCCATCGCCCGCCATCAGAGTTTTAGTAAAGCTGCCGTTGAACTTGGGGTGAGCGCATCGACGCTGAGCCACGCGATCAAGGGATTTGAGGCGCGGCTGGGCGTGCGTCTGCTGAACCGTACGACCAAAAGCGTAACCCTGACGGCGGCAGGCGAAAGTCTGGCCAGCGCGGTGAGCGAGCCGGTGGCCGCCATAGATGGCGCGATTGAACAGCTCAACCAGTTTCGCGACTCGCCTGCGGGACATATTCGGCTCAACGTCGCCGTTGAGGCGGCCACGCTGCTGCTGGCCCCGGTCCTGCCTGTTTTTGCTGAACGTTACCCCGATATTGAGCTGGATATCGTAGCCAGCAACCGCATTGTTGATGTAACGGAAGCGCGGTTTGACGCAGGGATCCGCTATGGCGGAACCGTGCCTGAAGATATGGTGGCGCAGCGGCTGTCCGCCGATGTGCGCTGGGTGGTCGCCGCATCCCCGGAATATCTTGCCCGCTTTGGCGAGCCCCGGCATCCTCACGATCTTCAACAGCACCGCTGCGTCAGCAATCGTCTGGGAAACAACCGCATTTATAAATGGGAATTTGAACGTGGCGAAGAGCAGCTCACCGTCAAAGTACCGCCGCTGTTAACGGTCGATCTGGCCGAGACGGGCGTGGTGGCCATTCTGCAGGGGTTTGGCCTGATGTACCTGCCGGAACCGCTGATAGCAGAGCACGTCAGCGCAGGGCGCCTGCGTCTGGTGCTGACCGACTGGGCCTCATACGGACCGGGATTCTATATCTATTACTCCAGCCGTCATCAGGTTCCCACCGGGCTGCGCCTGTTAATCTCCCTTGTGCGGGAAATGAAGCCGCTCGGTCTGTAGCCCGATTGATGAAAATAACTCACAGCCCCATTCGATAGCGAGGGCTGGCTCCTTCTTATTCCGCGCCTTACCCTGTGGCAAAAGAGAAGGAGAGCTTGATGAACTATTCGCACCGCTGTATTCCCGGTCTGTTCTGGCTTTTGGCCGTCAGCGCATTTCTGTTTAGCTTTACCTCTACCAGCTGTGCCGCAGAGGCGAACACGCTGGTTATCGTCTCTCATCCGTATCCTGAGCAATCGGTCATGACCAAAGGTCTTGAGGCCGCAGCGCAAAGCGTACCCGGCGTGAACGTACGCAATCTCGAGGCGCTTTACGGTTTTGACACCCGAAATATCAATGCCGATGAAGAGCGACGGCTCATGCGGGAACACTCGCGCATCGTTTTTATCTTCCCGACCCACTGGTTCAACATCACTCCGATGATGAAGGCCTGGCTGAACGATACCTGGGGCAGCGTAGGGCCGGGAGTATGGCAGGGCAAAGAGATGCTGATTGTCACGACGGCCGCAGGCGGTGACGCGACATACGGCGAGACCGGGCGAACGGGCGTCAGCCTGGCCGACGTCTTTACGCCAATGAAGGCCAGCGCGCTGCATGCGGGAATGACCTGGCTGCCTCCGCTGGTTTTTCAGCGCGCCAGCCGCGATCAACTGCCTGAATACCAGCGTCAACTGGTGGAAAGGCTGAAGAATTAACGTGCCGGGAAGGTGTTCACAATGAAAGCTTTTATTGCCGTAGCTGCAATGTCGTTAATGCTGGGCGCGCCAGCCCTGGCAGAAGAAAAAAGAGGTGAAAAAATGGCTCCACGTAGTCCATCCGTATTGTCCGCTGAGGATATTCAAACCGTCGCGCCGGCGCTTGCCCGTTTCGGCAGCGAGGTGCTGATAGGGGATCTCTGGCAGAGAACAGAACTCTCGCGTCGCGACCGCAGCATCGTGACCGTGGCGATTCTTATCGCCCGTAATCAGCCGGCGGAGCTAAAACATAACGTTGAAGTTGCTCTGGATAACGACGTCACGGCGGCTGAAATCTCAGAGATCGTCACGCATCTGGCTTTTTATTCCGGCTGGCCCAACGCGATGGCCGCCGTTGCGGTGACGAAAGATATTTTTGTCGCGCGCGGCATTGGCCGCGAGCAGCTGGCTGCTGCCTCCCCGGAGCTGCTCCCTCTTAATCAGGCGGTGGAGAACCAGCGTTCAACAACCGTAGAACAGAACTTCGGCGCGATTTCCCCTGGACTGGTGAAGTTTACGACTCAACCGCTGTTTCTTGACCTGTGGCAGCGACCGGGGCTGAAGCCGCGCGACCGCAGCCTGGTCACGGTCAGCGCGTTGATTGCCGCCGGGCAAAGCGCGCAAATTGGCTACCACCTTAACCGGGCGATGGATAACGGCCTCTCCGCACAAGAGGCGGGGGAGATCGTTGCGCATGCTGCTTTCTATGCCGGCTGGCCAAATGCCTTTTCGGCGGTAGCGGTGGTGAGTGAAGTCCTGCGCGCTCGTGGCCTGGCAGGGTGAGCGGATGTTCAACTCTCTTAGCGCCACGTTATTGATTTTTATTGCTACGACGGGGGCGGCATTTGCCGCCGGGCGGGAGAACGCGGTGAAGATTCAGTTTGAGTTCAATGGCGCCACTGTTGTCGGCTCGCTGGATGAGAGCGCAGCGGCTAATGAGTTCCTGGCGCAACTGCCGATGACGGTGAAGCTCGAGGATTATGGTTCCACGGAAAAAATCGCCTGGCTGCCGACGAAACTGCGCCGCGCGGATTCTGGCGCCTCAATGATCCCACGGCGCGGCGACATCGCCTATTACGCGCCGTGGGGCAATCTGGCCATTTTTCGCGAGGATTTTCGCCACTCCCCCGGGCTGATAAGCCTCGGGCGGATAGAGGAGGGCCTCGCCGCGCTCGACCAGGCGGGAGCCGAAACGGTAACCATCCGGCGTTATTAAGTTCGTCCTGCGTTAAATTTTCCTTCCTGCATGCTTAACCGGGCTGTTTACAGCCCATTTATCGGATACAAAGCGAACGCTCAGTATCGGCAAAAATCATCTACACTTTTCCAGCCAGGTCATTTTCACACCTAACGAGACGCTATCGTCCAGACATAGCATCCCGCCTTAAGACCCGACCCACTGCAGGCGTCAGGCCCGCAGCCTTGTTTTCTCACGAGAGGAGTTTGTAACATGGCATTTGTGACAACCAAAGACGGCGTCAATATCTTCTTTAAAGACTGGGGCCCGAAGGAGGCGCAGCCGATCGTATTCCATCATGGCTGGCCTTTAAGTGCCGATGATTGGGATAACCAGATGCTGTTTTTCCTGGCAGAAGGGTTCCGGGTTATTGCGATTGACCGACGCGGTCATGGTCGTTCAGATCAGGTGAGTGACGGTCACGATATGGATCATTATGCCGCCGATGCCTCAGCGGTGGCGGAGCATCTGGATCTGCATAATGCCGTGCATATCGGGCATTCTACCGGCGGTGGGCAGGTTGCGCGCTACGTTGCGCAGTATGGTCAGCCGCAGGGGCGCGTGGCCAAAGCGGTGCTGATCAGCGCGGTTCCGCCATTGATGGTAAAAACGGAGAGTAATCCGGGCGGTACGCCAATCGAGGTGTTTGATGGTTTTCGCAAAGCGCTGGCCGCCAACCGCTCGCAGTTTTATCTCGACGTGGCGTCCGGGCCGTTCTACGGCTTTAACCGTGAAGGCGCGGAGGTGTCCCAGGGCACGATTCAGAACTGGTGGCGGCAGGGCATGACCGGTAGCGCAAAAGCGCACTATGAGGGGATTAAGGCGTTTTCGGAAACCGACCAGACCGAAGATTTAAAAGCCATTACGCTGCCGGTGCTGGTGATGCAGGGCGATGATGATCAGGTTGTGCCTTATCAAAACGCCGCGATACTGCAGGATAAGCTGCTGCCGAACAGCCAGCTAAAAATTTATCCCGGCTTTCCGCACGGTATGCATACCTCGCACGCCGATGTGATTAACGCCGATCTGCTGGCGTTTATTCGCTCGTAGCCTGGTGCTATAAGAAGGCCGCCATCCGGCGGCCTTCTCGTTTACATCAGGCTTTCATGCTGGAGGATTTTGAGCATTTCGTCCTTCAACATAAGTTTTTCTTTCTTCATCTGTACAAGCTCGAGACTGTATCCTTTGCCATCGACTCCTTCTATGCGGGAAATGTCGTGATCGAGTGCATTATGTTTTTCGAATAGCGACTGAAAGCGCGGATGCGTGGTTTTTAATCGAGAAATCAGCTCTCTGTATTCTGGAAACATGTACCTTCCTTGTTGATGGTGAAAAGTGTGTACGCTGACACACACATTCAGATTACCCATATGAATAAAATGGTAATGCGAACGAAGTCGCGTTTATGTTACGTACTAATGAAATCTCAGGGGCCGGAAGCGGCCTGGAGGCATAGATGACAGTTGAAGAACCTACCGTTGCGCTGATCGGTCCGGGCGCAATTGGTACCACCATCGCCGCGGCGCTGCACGAGGTTGGCCGTACGCCTCTGGTATGCGGCCGCCGTGCGCACCCGCAGCTTTCGCTGCGTTTTGATGGTGGAAATATTGTGGTGCCGGGGCCGGTCTTGACGGAACCGGCATCGGTCGCCGCGCCGTACGACCTGGTATTTGTGGCGGTAAAAGCGACACAAATTGCGGCTATTGCACCGTGGCTGCAAGCGCTGTGTCACGATCGAACGGTAGTCTGCGTGCTCCAAAACGGCGTTGAACAAAAAACGCTGTTCGCGCCGTACGTGGCGGAAGCGGCCGTGCTGCCATCGGTCGTCTGGTTCCCCGCCCAGCGTGAACCTGAAGCGTCGGTCTGGCTGCGGGCGAAACCGCGCCTGACGCTGCCGGATGTTGAGGGGGCCGAGCGGGTGCGGCACGCGCTACGGGACACGCGCTGTGAAGTGGATATCAGCGCGGATTTTCTTTCCGTTGCGTGGCGCAAACTGCTGCAGAATGCGGTCGCCGGTCTGATGGTGCTGGCGGGGAGGCGGGCAGGGATGTTTGCCCGCGACGATATTACGGCGCTTGCTTTAACCTATTTGCAGGAGGGGCTGACGGTGGCGCGCGCCGCAGGCGCCAGCCTGGACGACGGCGTGCCGCAGGAAATTCTCGCCGGTTTCCATCGAGCGCCTCCGGATTTAAGCACTTCAATACTGACGGATCGCGAGGCCGGGCTGCCGCTGGAGTGGGATATTCGCAACGGGGTCGTTCAGCGATATGGCCGTATTCACCATATCCCCACGCCGTTAAGCGATGTGATTGTGCCGCTGCTGGCCGCCGCCAGCGACGGGCCGGGCTAAAGGCGCGGGACGCCGGCGTGATAACGTTCCCCGGGATCAGATTGATTCCGCCAGCCGGTCGACAACCACTTTGCCGCTATTATCAAACTGGGTGATGCGGTAATTCACGCAATAGGAACGGCGGGTGGTAAATTGATTGAATAACGCCACCCGGCCTTTTTTATCACCATTTTTATTCACAATAATCCATTCGGTGACGTCCGTTGAATTCGCTTTACCGCTGCTGGCGTCCTGTTGTTCGACCAGACGATCCTCTTTTTCTACCTTCAAAAAATCACGTAACATTTATTTATCTCCGCTCATCATTGTTTTTAACAATACTCTCTTTATCGATTCATTCAATTAAACATTTTAATCAAAGCTATGGATTATTAGTCAGGAATGCATTGGCTTAGTGAGTGTGTATCCCATTGAATTTAATTAACATAAATTTAATCACCTCACCCGGGATACGTATGTTTTTCCATGAGTAACGGTTTTTTTATCCCGGATTCATTTATGTGACAACGTCACATAAATGTTAATGTCGACCTACCTCACAGATAGAAATTTTATATGACTGATGCGAACTTGATCACTTGACTGGTCAAGTGTGGCGCACCTATGTTGAAAGCACCTTCTTATCCGTTCCGGGGAGCAAGAAACATGGGCATCATTCGAACGTTAAACGGGGATATTTCCGCTAATCAGCTGGGCGTCACCTACAGCCATGACCATATCTACTGTATTCCGCCCTATTGGGCCGAGCGTCAGGATGACGATCTGTTACTCGACGATCCGCAGGCTTCAGAGCGTGAATTAAGCGACTTCCGCCGGGCGGGTGGTAACGCCATATACGACGCCACCGCGCCGGATTATGGCCGTCAGGCCGCAGCCGTCGCCGCCATGGCGCAGCGCCAGCAGCTGCACATTATCGCCACTGCGGGTTTTAACAAAGGCTTTCTGTGGAGCAGCAAGCGGCCGGGCTCCGCGCAGACTTTCGCCGAGTGGATTGCACATTCAGACGTTGATGAACTGGTTGAACATGTCTGTCGCGAGGTCACTGAGGGGATAGAGGGCACCGAACATCGGGCCGGCGTGGTGAAGTGCGGTACCGGCTATAACGCCATTTCCCCTCTGGAACAAAAAACCATGGAGGTTATCGTTCGCGCCCAGCAGCGCACCGGGGCGCCGATGCACAGCCATACGGAAATGGGGACGATGGGACTCGAGCAGGCGCAGCTCTTTAAAAAATGGGGGCTGGATCTCTCCCGCTTATGTTTTGCTCATATGGATCGTAACCCCGATCCCTGGCTGCACCGTCAGATCGCCAACACCGGGGCGTTTCTCTCTTTCGACGGTATCAGCCGCATCAAATATCACCCAGAGCACATCCGTACCCAGGCCATCCTGGCGCTCTGCCAGCGCGGTTATCAAAAGCAGATCTTAATCGGCGGCGATTTTGCCCGTAAATCCATGAGCGCGCATTACGGTAAAGGGGGGCTGGGACTGAAATTTATCCTTAGCGACTGGCGGCCAAGATTCATTGACGAGGCCCGGGAAGCCGGGTTTGACGGCGAAGCGCTGCTGCATGATTTCTTCGTCGACAACCCGGCGCGTTACCTCGCTTTTGCCTGAGGAGATGTTATGAAGCTGCATCGTTTAAACGAAAGCGAGGCCCGGCGGGCTTTACAAAAGGCGCGGATCGCCTTATTGCCGCTCGGCGCCGTCGAGCCGCACGGCGACCACCTGCCGCTGGATACCGATAACCTGCTGGCCGAGCGGTTTTGTGCGCTGCTTGACGAGCAGCTGGGCGAGTGCGCCCTGAGCCTGCCGGTCGTTTCCTACAGCCAGGTCTGGTCCCTGCGCGGCCACGCGGGCGCGATTGATATCGGTCATGAACGGCTGACGTCGCTGCTGGTGTCGCTGGCGGAAAACATGGCCAGCTACGGTATCACCACCACGGCGGTGATTAACGCGCATTACGGCAATTTTGATGCGATGAAAGCGGCCTCCCGGCAGCTAAAAGAGCAGGGTATTACCTTGCTTAGCTATAGCTGGGCGGGGATGGATGAGGAGGTAAAACGACGGCAAACCACCGGGGTGGCTTACCCCGGCTATATGCATGCTGATGAGGTCGAAACCTCGCTGATGCTGGCGCTGGCGCCAGAGTTCGTCACCATGACCAACGCCCGCGCGCACTATCCGGCTTTCCCGAACAATTTTCGCTATCAGCCGATACCCTGGACCGAGTTTTCTGACTATGCGGTGCTGGGCGATCCAACTGCCGCCAGCGAAGAGAAAGGGCGCGCGTTCGTCCAGCGGGCGCTGGCGACCACGCTTACCTCTATCCGTCATCACTTAACCCAAGGAGCCTCCGATGATTGAGCGTCAGGCGATACGTGTAGACTGCCCGGCCGCTACCCCTGAGGAGGCCATCCGCGAGGCGGGGAATGCGCTGTGCCGCGCGGGAGCCTGTAGCCCGCAATACGTCCAGGCAATGGTCGATAGCTACCGCGAGCTGGGCCCCTATTTTGTCATTGCCCCCGGGCTGGCGCTGCCGCATGCCCGCCCGGAGCAGGGGGCGATGAAAGCGCAGATCAGCGCGGTCAGGCTGCGTGAACCGCTGGCGTTTGGTCATGCGGAAAACGACCCGGTGCAGGTGGTGCTGGGGCTTTCGGCAACCAGCAGCGATGCGCATATCCACCTTATCCAGCATATCGTGACCGTACTCAGCGATGAAAATAACCTGCATACCCTGTTGCATTCGAACGATCCAGAACAACTTTATCGGCTGTTAGCCAGCGGCTCGCAGCGTTTGTAGCGTGATGAACACGGAGTGAATAGCGATGAAAATTCTGACAGTCTGTGGTTTAGGTATGGGCTCCAGCCTGATTTTAAAAATGAACGTTGAGGCGGTGTTAAAACAGCACGGGATTCAGGCATCCGTGGAACATATGGATGTCTCTTCCGCCGCTTCGGCCAACGCCGATGTGGTGATAACCAACGCGGAGCTGGTGGACAACCTTAAGCATCTGTCCTGTCCGGTGGTGGTGGTGAACAACTATATCGATAACGCCGAAATCACCGCGGCGCTGACCCAGGCGAAAATTCTGCCCGCAGGAGAGCCGTCATGAGCGAGTTTCTTGGCGTGCTGCGCTGGATCACCATCAATATATTTGGTGAAGCGTCGATCTTAATTGGCCTGATTGTGCTGCTGGGGCTAGTGCTGCAAAAGAAATCGCTGGCGGACATTGTGTCCGGCACCCTGAAAGGCATTCTGGGCTTTCTGATCATCGGCGCGGGGGCCGGGATTATCGTCTCCGCGCTGCTGATATTTCAGCCGATCTGGACCGAAGTTTTCGGTCTCAGCTCCATGAACCTGACCAATATTATCGGCCAGGCGCGCTTCAGCGAACGCTACGGAAGCAGCGTGACCATCGCCATTGCCGGCGGATTCGCTATCAATTTGCTGCTGGCCCGGCTGACGCGCTTTAAATACATCTACCTGACAGGACATATGATGTTCTGGACGACGATGATCTTTGCCGGGGTGATGGTGAACACCGAGCCCGCTATTTCAGCGGTGCAGCTGACGCTGATGCTAACGGTGATTATGGGGCTCTACTGGACCCTACAGCCCGCGCTGGTTCAGCCCTGGGTGCGAAAAATCACCGGCAACGACAACGTGGCGCTGGGGCATACTTCCGCCTCCGTCGCGCTGCTGGGGGCGATTTTTGGCCAGATTTTCGCCCGCAACAAAATCAGCTCCGAAGATATCAAAGTCCCTAAAAAGTTGGGTTTCCTGCGCGACTCCAACGTGGTGACGGCGTTGACCATGGCGCTGCTGTTCTTTATTGGCACCTTTATTCTGCAGATTAAAGGTACGCCGAAAGCGGCGGAGATTCTGGCGCAATCCGGCGACCTGAGCTTCTACATCTATGCCCTCAAACAATCGCTGATGTTTACCGGCGGCATTGCCGTCGTGCTGCTCGGCGTACGGATGTTTATTGGCGAAATGGTGCCGGCGTTTAACGGCATCGGATCGCGGCTGGTGCCCGGCGCAAAACCGGCGCTGGACTGCCCGATACTGTTTAACTTTGCGCCAAACGCGGTGGTGCTGGGGTTTGTCGGCGCTTTCGTCGGCTCGCTGCTGTGGCTGACCCTGATCGGCCGCTATACCGGCTACGTTTTTATTCCCAGCATGATTGTGATTTTCTTTCACGCCGGTACGGCGGGGGTCTTCGGCAATATTACCGGAGGCTATAAAGGCGCTCTGCTGGCGGGGTTTATCACCTCGACCGTGGTCGCCTGGGGGCAGTATTTCTGCGTCACAGGCTTTATCGACAATACGATCCCGGATACCGCGCTATGGGCAGGCGACAGCGATATGTTTGTCCTCGCGCCAGTCATTCATCTTTTGACCCGCCTGCTGGCGTTCTGATATCGGGAGGAAGTCTATGAGTCAGGCCCTGAAACAGTACTACAGTCAGATCCGCCAGAAGCTGGCTTTTCTTGAGCAGCGCCCCGATGAACTCACCCGGGCGGCGGAAATCATGTCCCACAGCATTATGGGGCAGCGCAACATCTTCGTCTTTGGCGCCAGCCACGCCGGGATTCTGGCGGAGGAGATGAGCTATCGCGCGGGCGGCCTGGCCATCATCAATCCGCTTTTTACGCCTGCGCTGATGCTTAACGTCAGGCCGTTAACCCTCACCAGCGCGGTGGAAAATGTGGAGCACCTCGGTCGGGTACTGGTGGAGCAGTCGCCGCTAAGGGCTGAAGATACGCTGCTGATCCATTCGGTGTCGGGACGCAACGCGATTACCATTGATGTCGCGCTGGCGGCGAAAGCGTGCGGCGCAACGGTTATCGCGATTACCAGCCTGGCGACGGCGGCGCGCGTGACGTCGCGCCACTCCAGCGGCAAGCTGCTGGTGGATGTGGCCGATATCACCATTGATAACCACTGCGAGTATGGCGATGCGGCGGTGAGCCTGCCGGGGATGGCGCAGAAAGCCGCGCCGCTCTCCACCATCATGGGCGCGACTATCGCCAACAGCCTGGTATTACGTATTTGCGAAATCATGCTGGAAAATGCGCGCACGCCGCCCATTCTCGCCAGCGCAAACATAGACGGTAATCAGGAGATAAATCAGGATATACTTAGCGCTTACAGGAGCCAGATACACTACCTCTGAGTTGGAGCACAAGTATGTTTGAGTCGGATGGACTCCCTCTCTATTTAAGGATAAAAGACGTTATCCTGCAGCGGATCCTCTCTTTTACCTATGACGATAAACTCCCGGGCGAACTGCTGCTCGCCGGGGAGTTTAAGGTCGCGCGCGGTACCATTAAACAGGCGATAGATTCGCTGGCCAGTATTGGCATGGTGTACCGCGAACAGGGTAAAGGGACGTTTATTAACCGCGATGCGCTGCAGAAATACTACACCGACCTCCCGGACGTACTGACCACCTTTGCTCCGCCGGGGGAGATAGCCGTGGAAGTTCTGTCGCTGATTTCGACCATGGCCGACCGCCAGGTGGCGGAGCAAATGGGGCTGGATTTAGGCTGCCAGCTGATGCGTCTGGAGCGGCTGTTAGTGCAGGGCGATCGGCCGGTTGGCCATGTGCTGACCTGGCTTAATGGCCGTATCTATAACGATCTGAGCCACGTTGACGGCAGCCGATCGCTGTATAAGCAGCTGCGGGAAACGTTCGGCTACTCGCCGGCCAACGCCACGGAACGCTATACGCCGGTGTGCTGCGATAGCCGCACGGCGGGATTGCTCAATATTGAACCCGGCCAGGCTCTGTTTCGCATTGAGCGCGTCGCCCGCGATCTGGATGATGTGGTGCTTGAATACAGCGTCACGCATACCCTTGACGCCAGCCTGTCGCTGCAAATCGCCACCAGCCAGAGCAGCATGAGCCAGCAGTGGGCCTGCACGATCGAGAAAGGGCGTTAATCCGCCTCCCAGGCGAGAATATCGCCTGGCTGGCACTCCAGCGCCTGGCAGATTTTTGCCAGCGTATCGAAGCGGATACCTTTCACCTTTCCTGATTTGAGCAAAGACAGGTTTTGCTCGGTAATCCCTACATAGGCCGCCAGCGCTCTGGACGTCATTTTTCTCTCTACCAGCAATTTGTCCAGATTAACCACTACCGCCATAGTCAGATAAACTCCTTATTCTCATTTTCCGCTCTGATCCCTTCGAGCATGGAGTGAAACGTCACAAATAACAAGCCGCCGGTCAGCAGCAGGACAAAATCGCTAAGTAAAAGAACGATCTGGGTATAAGGATGCGGCCAGTAAAAAACCAGCGGCACCAGGAAGCGAAACAGCGGCAGCAGGAGCCCCATCCCCAGCATCGCCAGCGCGATTTTTCTTACCCTCAGCGCCAGGTCGAGGCTCAGAATGGTGCGTTTTCTGACGTATTGAGTGACGCGGATCCCCTGCCAGATCGCCCAGGCGAAAAGCCCGGCGGGTAAATAGAGTATCGCCAGCAGCGCCAGCAGTTTAAAAGTCGGTGCCGTCAGACCGCTTTCATTACCGAGCGGAACCTCGGCAAACTCAAGCATATTTGCGAGGAAAAACGACTCGCCGGTAAAATAGATCCACGCTGGCGTAATGACCGCCAGAATAAAAAACAGCGGTAATATTCCAGCCAGTAAGAACAGACTGAGTTTGTTTCGTGCGTTTTTCACCTTTAACCTTCCTGAATAATGGTGCGATTACAGAACCAGCACGCCTAAGCATGACATAAGGAGCAGAGATAAGACAACGTGTAGTCCGGCCGCCCGTCGCGACGGGCCGCGGAACCACGGGCGCTGCCAGACGCTAAACAGACCGATGGCAATAAACGCCGCCTGTATTGTCCAGGTCAACATTCGCATCAGGTAGCCTGTTTTACTCAGGTTATCGATGGTTTGTAATGACTCGGCAATATAAATAACAATGAAGGTGAAGAGAACATAATTAATAAGGCGTACTTTGTACCGTGCAAACCCGTTTCCGGAAATAAAGACCGCCACTGACAGCAGGGTCAATATCGCCCACAGCATATTAATCCAGTTCATCGTTCTTCCTTAACGTCGGATAGCGTGGAAAGCAGCAATTTGATTGCCGGCACAATTACCGGCCATGCGGTATCTGAGAGGATCACGACGGCGGTTTTACGCTCGGGGTCAAAGGCCATCACGGCGGCATAGCCCGCGGACTGACCATCGTGCCAGATAATATCCCGTCCCTTGATAGCGGTGGTGAACCATGAATAGCCTACCCGTGAATCGGGATCGTCGGTCGCGAACCGCGGCGCCATGCCCTGGCTTCCGGCCAGTTTTCCTGCCATAAGCGCCTGGGCATATTTCGTCATATCGACAATAGTGGAACGTACGCCGGCCGCAGGCGAGAAGGCGTTTAAGATCCACGGCGCTTCGCGTAAACCTGACGCTGACCAGCCCGGCATAAATGCCGCGTCAGGCGGCGTCGTCTCTTGCGCCACAAGCGAACGGGTCATCCCGGCCGGTGCAAAAACGCGCTGTTCCAGCAACGCCGCGAATGTACGGTGAGAGGCGCGTTCCAGCGCTAGCCCCAGCAGGGCAAACCCGGAATTGGAGTAATCAAATATTTTGACCTTCGGTATCCGCGCCCGGCTAATCATTTCCGCCAGCTCCTGGCGATCGTAGCTCCACGGGTTTTCTCGTCTCACAATGGCGGTAAGCATGGCGATTTTCTGCGTGAGCGATGAGGCGAACGGAGGCAGGCCCGAACGATGCGAGACGAGCTCCTCAAGGCTAATATTCCGCGCCGGACCGACGAGCTCTGGCACCAGATCGCCGACCTGCGTCGTGGCTGTGACTTCGCCGCGCCGGATGGCATCAATCAGCAGGCTGGCGGTCAGGGTTTTGCTGAGGCTGCCAATCTCAAACTGCCTGGCATAATCATTGCCCCAGATACCATAGCGCACGCCGCCTGGCGTGATGAGCGCTGCGGCGACGTGACCGTGCGCGCCTTTGAGCAGCGGCGTTAAAAAGGCAACCAGCGCTTTGTCCCCGGATACCTGGGTGGTCAAGGGTCTGAAGCCGGGTTGCAAATAAATGCCTGCCGCCATCACCGCGACAAAAGCCAGGCCTGAGCACAGGATTTGCCAGTCACTGCGGTATCGATACCCGATCATGCTTTCTCCTTAAAATGAGTACAACCGCAATGAATACAAGGTGTACTGGACCCTGAATAGCGTGGAGCAACTGACGCGCCCGTCCCGGCAAATCCTGACATCTCGGCTGACATCGCCGGCGCGCGCCGCAGCGCCCCGGAGAGTAACCCCCCGCGCAGCATACTTCTGTTCATGACTTGCCTCTCCTGGCAATCTGGTTGGTGAAAGAGCGCGCAGATTATCCTGGTGTTTATCGTTTTACAATAAACTTTTATCGTTTTATATTTAATTAAAAAGCGGGGAGAGCCAGAGCACGAAGCGCGAGTCGCGCGCGAAAAACAGAAGCGGTGGGTTGATCGCGCGGCGTTAATGGCTCTTTGAAAGTGGCAGAATATCTGTCTGGCGGAGGCGTTATCAGGGGATAATGCGCGCGGCTCTCAGCTGAGCGAACAGGCGGAAAAACATATCGTCGGTGGCCTGCATTTCAGTGAAGCCCGCCCGGCGCAGTTTGCTGCCATCGCCAAACATGTCGTAGTTCCAGCCAAAGACGAAATCAGCAAATTTACCGTCGCTGAGCCTTAAGATGTCCGCTTCCACCAGACTCTGCCCGGCCAGTTCGCGCCAGTGCGCGCGGTAATCCACAAACAGCTGGTGAAATGACAGTCTGACCGGCGGGGCGGATGCCAGTTCAAACCAGCTCGCGATGCGCGGCCACAGCTCGCACCAGCGCCAGATGTCGCCGTTATTGACGTTGAACGCTTGGTTTTGCGCCGTTGGCGAGGTCGCGGCCCAGAGCGTGGCATCAGCCAGCAACCCGGCGTCCGTGTGATCGACAATGCTGTGCCAGGTTTTTTCCGAACCGGGGAAACGCAGCGGTAGATCCTGCGCTTTACATAGCGAAGCATAGATCGCGATGCTGAGTGCGAGATTCATGGCGCTGCCGGGCACCGTACTGCCGACCACGCCCGGCCTGATCGCGTTCCAGCGCCACGTTTTTCCGCGCTGGAAATGGCTGAGCCAGGTGAGCTGAGCGGCGTTAAATTCGGCCCCGGGTACGCCGGGATCGCTTTCACGCGCCGGGGTTTTGAACGGACCAAGATGCGCGCCGTACACTTTGTATCCCTGCATCAGGCTTACCGTCCGTAGCGGTGCGGTTTGCTCGATGTTGCTGACCAGGTTGCGCAGCATGGTGACGTTCGGTTCAACCATTTCCGCCCAGTTCCCGGCGTTGGCCCATGCGCTGTAAAAAATGTGGGTGACGCCGTTGAGCGAATGCAGTTTTTGCGCGCTGTGCTGCGCATCCAGTAAATCGACGTGAATGAAGGGAATGTTTTCCGGGTGGGACGATGCATGGCGGCTGAGGCCGATAACCTCCCAGCGATTGCGTAACAGCGTTTTCACCAGTTCTCTGCCAATAATGCCGCTGGCGCCGGCGACCAGGGCGATTTTGGGTTGCGGTATCTTATTCACGTTGCTTCTCCAGGGTGGGTGACAGAGGCAGTGTGGTATATTATTTTTTTCACGCATATCCCGTAAAACTGATGGCACTTATAAGCAGAATCATTAAATGAATAATAAGCTCAACGCCATTGCCACCTTCCTGCGCGTGGTAGAAGCGGGATCCTTTTCAGCGGCAGCCCGCCAGTGCGGGATGAAACAATCCGCCGTCAGTCAGCAGATCGCGGCGCTTGAGGAGGAGCTTGGGGTGGTGTTGCTGCACCGAACCACGCGTGCGATGGCGCTGACCGAGCAGGGAGAAATTTACCGGCGCGATATGCAGCTTTTGCTGGAAGCGATGCATGAAGCGGAAAGACGCTTACAGCCAACCGATCGCCAGTGGCAAGGCCGGGTGCACGTGCAGCTGCCGAGCGGCCTGGGGCAGCTCTTTTTGCCGCATCTGCTGGCGCTGCAGAAAATGCACCCCGAGCTGCAACTGACGCTTTCCCTTGATGACCGCATTGCCGATCTGGTTGCTGAAGGAGTGGATGTCGCGCTGCGGTTGAGCAGTGAACCGCCGCCGGGGAGTGCGGCGCGCGTGCTGGCGCGTATTGAAACCGCGCTCTTTGCCGCCCCCGGTTTTAAAACGGTGCATGCCGTCAGCGAGCTGTCCGCCCACCCGCACGTGCGGTTCAGCGGCATCGCGCAGGACGCGCCGCTGCGGCTGGTCTCGGGTGATAAAACGGTTGATATGAAAGTGAATACCGTCTTCCGTGCCAACACCAGCGAAGCGCTGCTGCAGGCGCTAGAGTCCGGCATCGGTATCGGCGGCATGCAGTTACCCCTTGCGGCCCACGCTTTGCAATCGGGCAGGCTGGTACCGGTATTACCCGCCTGGCGATTACCCGATCGCGTTCTCTATGCGGTCTATCCTGACGCCCGCTTTATCCCACCGCGGGTAAGAAGTATTATCGACGTGATTGAACAATTGCTGCCTGAGATGACGGAGCGTGTCTGACGGTTGGTTTTTCTCCTGCCTCTACCGCGCGTAAAGTGACGAGCGTTGCTGCTGACAAAGGCGTCTTGATTATGAACCGCTATGAAAAAGAGTATCGGCAGTTGCTGGCAAATGGCGCTATCGCCTGGGCTGGCGAAGGTTATTTCCGGGCCAAAGAACAGCAGGAGCGCGTTTTTAGCTGGCTTCATTTACAGCACTATTTCCCCCAACCCGGCGCGCCTGTCCTTGAACTGGGGTGCGGGAATGGCGCGATGGCCGCGCAGTATTTTGCGGAACGAGGCTATTCGGTGTGGGGGATAGATTGGTCCGAAACCGCGATCCGATGGGCACAAAATCGTTTTCAGCAAGCGGGTCTCCCGGCAAATTTTTTTGTCGGAGATGTCTGCCATATTCATCAGTGTCAGGATGCGACGTTTGAGCTCATTGTTGATGGCAGCTGTGTGCATTGCCTGATTGACGATGCCCGCCACCTCTGCTTTGCCGAAGTCAGAAGATTACTGAAACCCGGAGGACGGCTGGTGATCGGCTCCATGTGCGGAACCCCGCGTCATCCCGAGGATATTCTCGCGTACGATCCTATCCGCCATCATTTACTTAAAGAGGGCAAACCCTGGCGTACGTTGCGACCGCTCCAGGCCCTGCTGGACGAGATTCGGGCGGAGCAATTTACGGTTCTTGAGGTGAATATTAATGAGAACGCATGGTGGGATCATGCCACCGTGGTATGTAGAGTCGATTAACCTTCACGCCTCCCGTCCGCTATGGCCTGGAGCGGACGGGGAGCTTATGGGTAAACGTGAACGTTCTGCCGCCGGCGACGGTGCCAGGCCCCTGATTCAGGCGCTCAGCACCGACGGGATCCAAACCGGCGTTAATGCAGTGCCTTCGCTATCGCGCTAAACATCAGCGAGGCTTCCAGCGGTTGGGCGCTGAAGGCGGGCTCAGCCTGCGGCCAGGTCGACCACTGGACGATGACCAGATTTTCCGCCTGATTAACCATTATCATCTGACCAAAAATGCCCAGCGCCCACAGCGAATGTTGAAGGGATGCCTGCGGCGCAGGTTCAACGTTGGTCGCATTGGCCGGCACTTCATTGTTCCACCACTGGTAGCCGTAAATACCGTGTGGATGCGCCGCGGACACCGAGCCTGCCGCCCGAGTCCAGCGTGATGACTCGGCAACCCAGTTTTCCGGCAAGATCTGCTCGCCGTTCGGCAGCAGGCCGTTATGCAGAATGAACTCACCGAAGCGCCCCCAATCCTCTAACGTGGCGTTAAAGCCGTGCGCGCCCACATCGTGCTCACCTTTTGTGTAGGCATGCCACACGCCGTCGCTCGCCATACCGTAGGGTTGCCAGATACTTTTTTCCAGATATGCCGCCAGCGTCATGCCGGTGGCGCGTTCCAGCACATCCCCCAGCAGCCATGCGCCGCCGGAGGAGTAAGACCAGTTCTCGCCGGCAGGATGCGCGCGGCGCAGGCCGGACACCAACTGACGTACGCAGTCATAGGCGCCGGGTCTGGCTTCACACTCGGTAAGCCGGGCGAAGTCCGATTGCGGATTAGTGTAGTCCTCATTCCACGCCACCCCGGAGGTGTGGCTAATCAGCTGCTTCAGGGTCACACCGTCCCAGGCGGTGCCTTTCAGGTCGGGTTCATACTGGGTGATGAGATCGTCGAGCGAGTGAATTTTGCCCTGTTTAATCGCCACGCCCACCAGGGTGGCAACCACGGATTTGCCCACCGAGCGCGATGTCCAGAGAGTGGTGTCGGTATTGCCTTCTGCCAGATATTTCCAGGCCACTTTGCCATTTTTCAGCACCAGCATGCCGCTGACGTTCTGGCGCCGCAGGTAATCCTGCAGATTCCAGGTTTGACCGTTCACCCGATAGCTTGCGTCGGTTAAGCGTTTCGCCGCGGCCTGCAACGGCACGGCATTACCGTGATGAAACACATCGCCAGCGTAATTGCGGTAGTCGTTACGAAAGCCGATTACCCGGTCGGTCTGGCTCCAGGTGAGCATGTTGTGGGGATCCGGAAGCGGCGCATCAAAGGGGGCGGGACAGACGCTGAGTTCGGTGCCGGTACAGGCGGCCTGCGCGGCGGGCGCCAGCAGGACGCTGCAGAGACTGATAACAACGCCAGACAGCAGGCCAGGGTTAAACACTTTGCTTTTCATATTTTTACTCGTTCAGCTCAGGAAGGTGTTCAGCTTAAAAAAACGCGGCCTATAATAAAAAACGCATCATGGGGGAAAATCCCCCACAACAACTGAATGGAGGGCCGTATGCCGAGCCTGATATATTCTTTTGCCCAGCTGGAGGCCTTCACCGCCGTGGTTGAGTGCAAAAGCCTGGCGAAAGCGGCGCGCCAGCTGGGCAAGGACCGGACGACGCTGCGCGATTTAATTGAGTTCCTCGAAGATGGCCTGGGGTATGCGCTGTTCCTGCGCGAAGGGCGAAGCCTGCGCCTGACGCCGGAAGGTGAGCAGCTGCAGCGGCAGGCGCACCTGCTGATGCGCCAGGTGAAAGCGTTTGAAGCGTTTGCCAGGGCGGTGCCGAACAGCGCCACGCAGGACATGACCCTGGTCTACGATCCCTTTACCCCCAGAACGCTGCTGCAGGGGCTGATTAGCGCTATGGCCCAGCGCAACGTTCGTCTGAGTCTGATAAACGCGTCGCGCGACGAGGCGGAAAAGCTGCTGGCGAGTGGGCAGGCCGACCTGGGGATCTGCCAGGCGCGCCATCGTAGCGTGGGAGACGCTATGGAGTGGCGCGCCTTAGGGGCAATCGAGATGGATTTTTACGCCGCCGAAGCGCTTTTTCCCGGCGCTAAACAACCGCTTTCCCTGCTGGAACTTTCGCTGGCGCCGCAGGTGATTATGCACCCGGATACTGACGAGCCCGTGGCCCGCCGTCTGCAAATTTCAGGACATACCATCTTCACCAACGACCTGGAGATGCTGCGCGGCCTGCTTGAACAGGGCTGCGGCTGGGGATTCTTGCCGACGCACATGAATGCGGCGCGCTGGAAAAACGTCACAACCTTGCGCACCGAAGTCGGCAATCAGGGGATCGGCCAAACGATGGTCACTATCTGGAAGCCGGGCAACGACAGGCGGGCGCTGGTAGCTGACACGCTGGACTTGTTGCCGGCATTGTGGTGAAAGCCGGGCCTCGCTGCTGGCATTTCGGCGACAGGGCGAGGCGTAAATCGATAAATACGCTACCTTGCAGAGCTATTGAGCAGACGAAAATTTTGCCGCGATCGCTTCAGCCGTGGGCTGTATGCCGCCCAGACTCCACTGTTCCGGCTCATGCTCATCAATGCGAACCCAGACTGAACGGCGGAACTCGGGATCGCCTTTCCCTTCAATTTCGACAATCAGATCGGTCATGCGGCGTAAAAGCTCTTTTTTTTGCTCCGGGTTCATTATTCCTTTAATGGTTTGTACATTGACGAAGGGCATTGTATTCTCCTTGATAAGCTAGGTCTAAAATTCATACTCAGATTAAAGAGCGAAAGCGGACATGTCAAAAAATAATTCAGTTGCCTACCTATTACCGGAGCTTTGCGGGCTTTCTGCGGCAGCGGAAATCCTGGGAGATCGGTGGGTTTTGTTGATTTTAAGAGAGGCTTTCTACGGCGTGACGCGCTTTGAAACGATCCGCTCGCATACAAAAATGCCTAAGCAGACGCTGGCAAACCGGTTAAAGAAAATGACGGAACTGGGTTTACTGAGCAAAACGCCTTATCAGGAAGAAGGCGTGCGCGAACGTTATGAGTATATCCTTACGCCAAAAAGCCGCAGCCTGGCGCCGATCCTGTTTTCCCTGATGGCGTGGGGGCATAAAAATATCCTGCATGATGAACCGCATATTGCGCTGGTGGATAAAGAGAGCGGGGACGTCGTCCACAATGCATTTGTGACGACGAAAGGCACCGTTGTTGAACCTCGGAACATCCAGATAGTGGCTCTGAACCTTAACCAGCCGTAGCGCGGGCGACAAAAACCGCAACCCCATTTTCTGCTTTCTGACGGCAAACGTTGTCTGCTTGAGCGGGGAGGCGTAATATACGAAACATATATAAATTGTTACGGTACGTATAAATGGGCATTGTAAAAATTTCCGACCTGCTGCACGACGATATTCGTGACGCCAGCAAGGCGATGTCGCGTTCGGTCAACGCGCAGGCGGAGTACTGGATCCGTCTGGGTATGATGAGCGAGCTCTATCCCGAACTTAACCATCAGCAAATTAAGCTGCTGATGCTCAAGTCCGGCTCTGACCGGTTGCTGGAGGTGATCAATGCTATCAATTCCCATTAAGACCGCGGACGAGCTGGCCAGACAGCGCCGCGCAGGTGAGCTGCTGGCCTCGGTTTTCGACATGCTGGATACCTTTATTCAGCCCGGTATCTCCACCATGGCCATCAACAACCGGGTGGAGGATTTTATCGTCAACGATCTGCATTCGCGCCCGGCCAGCAAAGGGCAGTATGATTTCCCCTACGTGCTGAATACGTCGATCAACGAAGTGGTTTGTCACGGTATGCCAAAGGAGAGCGAGCATCTGAAATCCGGCATGATCGTGAATGTGGATATTACGCTGGAAAAAGAGGGGCTGATTGCCGATTCCAGCAAAATGTATCTGATTGGCGAGGTTTCACCGCTGGCCCGTCGGCTGGTGCAGAAAACCTACGAAGCGATGTGGAAAGGGATCAAGGTCGTCAGGCCGGGTGCGACGCTGGGCGATATCGGCCATGCGATCCAGACTTATGTCGAAGGTAACGGCTACAGCGTGGTCAGGGAGTACTGCGGCCACGGCGTCGGCAGAGAGATGCACGAAGATCCCCAGGTGCTGCATTACGGCATACCCGGAACCGGCGCCGTGCTCAAGGAGGGGATGGTGTTTACCATTGAACCGATGGTGAACCAGGGCGATAGCCGAATTAAAACCAAAAAAGATGGCTGGACGGTGGTCACCCGCGATAAAAAACTGTCCGCGCAGTGGGAGCACACCATCGCCGTCACCGCGGATGGATTCGAGGTCCTGACCCTGCGTAAAGATGAAGCGATCCCGGAGTAGCCCAAACAACAGGTTTCACGCCCGGGCAGTGAAACCTGTCAGACAGCGACTACGCGGGCATCTCTTTGCGCCCCACATAACGCTCTTTCCATAATGCGCCCGCCACCCCGATATCGAGGAATGGCGAAGGCGGCATAACGTTCGCCTGGCCGAGCGACTGCATCGCGGCGATCAGCGGGTTGTCCTGGCCCATCGCCAGATCGGCAAGCAGCGTCCCGGCGATAGTCTGTTTAGATACGCCGGCGCCGTTACAGCCCCCGGCGGTCCAGATCTGCGGCGCAAGACGCCCCCAGACCGGCGCGCCGTTGCGGGTGACGCTGATGGTCCCGGACCAGGTTCGCTCCAGCGGCACATCCTGCAGCTGCGGATAGGCCGCGTGGAACAGCGCCAGATGCTGGCGCGCGGCGCTGGCGGTCTGTCCGGCGGTAATCACTCCCCGCAATGCCGGATCGACATGCTGGCGGACCAGAAAACGATGATCGTGGGTATAGCGTAGCGTGGCGCCGGCGATCGCGTTGACCGGCGTTAATCCCCAGCTTTCCATTGCCGGCAGACGCTGGCGCTGTTCAGGGGTGAGCGGGGCGGTAATGCTGGCGTAGGTCGCCATTGACGCCTGGCGGCTCACGGTGGGCGAGAGTTCGCGCGAGAGCGCGTTGGTCGCCAGCATCGCCTGGTCGGCGCGGATCGTGCCCTGCAGCGTCGTCACCCTGACGCCGCCGTTTTCCTGACGCATAGCCAGCGCCGGGGTTTGATGGTAAACCGTGACGTTTTCCGGCAGATGACGCGCGAGGCCCGCAATCAGTTTCGCCGGGTTCACCAGAATACAGCCGGGGGTGTAAATACCTTTGCTGTAGAGGCGGGTTCCCAGCTTCTGGTACAGCGCTTCGCCGTCCAGCAGGCTGTAAGGCTCCTGCATCAGCTGCAGGTTATCCACATACTCCTGCATAATGGCTTCGCTGGACGGATCTATCTGGCAGTGGTATTTCCCGACGTTTTCCCATTCGCAGGCAATCTGGTGCTCGGTCACCGTTTCATCGAGCAGGCGGATCCCCTCCTGGAGCAGGGCGCGGTAATCCTGCGCTTTTTTCAGCTCGGCGGTAGAGCTGCCGATATTGTGCGGCAGGCCGATGATAAAGCCGGAATTTCGCGCCGAGGAGCTGGTCGCGGCGCATTCGGCGTCGATGAGCACGATGTTCAGCTGCGGATTGAGGCTGGCCAGCCTGCGGGCAAAGCTTACGCCGGCATAGCCGGAGCCGATAATCACCCAGTCAGCTTTAATGTCTCCGCTCAGCGAGGGCTGTCGATAAAGATCTTCTTCATTAAGCGGCCATCCCACCTGATTTTGATTGAAAGGCACTGATGCAAATCTCACGGTTAATCTCCCTGTGGAAAAAACACCTGCAGGGCAGGTGTGAATGGGGTTGCCGCTCTCCGCGTTTTTGGTCTGGAGTGTGAGTCGGCAAGCGCCAGGGCAGCGTCTGAAAAATCACCACGCTGAATGATAATCACCTGGACAACAATTCAGCAGAATAACAAGGAACAGGCAAAATAACACCTCTTGCTGTAGGGGTATGCGGTTTTCTCTGGCCTGCGATATCACCCTGACGATTCACTACGGCAGCGAGTCGGCTACCTGGTTATTCCTTTCCTCTAACCCTGCAAGATACCGCATAAGATATTGCTGTGGATCATGATCGCATGACCAACATCTCTATAAGGTTATTTCTTCCGCAGAGGGAATTTTGACCAACTGGTAAAATATAGCCTCTCCGCGCTCCTCTCTATAAAGAAATCCTGCCCTTTCATAGGATTTTTCAGCTTTTAAACTTCGCTTCCTACAATATGTATTAGGAATTTTCTTACGGATGAGTCCTAATATTTCACAAGCACATCGATCTTTTGCAATTGTATGAAATACATGGTTTTTTTAATTGCGTGATGCTGTCGATGAAATTTTTTTAAGTTGTGCATATATTTTTTTAAATTATTGGTAATATTTTTACATACATTGTCGTATTAAACTGCTTTTGCGAGATTTTATCCTGCAAATTATTTTTTAATGAAATTATTAGCTCGTAATTACCCATTTGGTAGATGCATATGTTCAATTGTAAGCTTTTTCAAGTTAGTATGATTTCGCTGTCAGGAATACACATAACTCAAGAGGATATAGCGGTATTTTGTCAGCATAAATATGCGTTATTATCTTCTGATGTTATTTTCAGGATGGTTATCCAGTAACTTTTAATATAACGGAATGTATTATGAAAATTAGCAAAATTGCATCTGCTGTTGTTCTCACTATGGGTGTCGCCTCTTTCGCAGCTCAGGCCGATCAGGGAAGCGGCAAGGTGACTTTCTGGGGTTCCATTATTGATGCACCATGCTCAATCAAAAATGGTTACGGCGATCAGCGTATTGAACTGGGTCAGATTTCCAATACTCATTTAGATAACGGCGGTATTTCCACTCCTCGTCCGTTCGACATCGAGCTGGAAAACTGCTCCTTCGAGAAGGATTCAAACGGCGACCCGATGTATAACACCGTTAAAGTGACCTTTGCTGGCGGTAATGTCCCAGGAGATATGACCATGTTGGCTATTTCCGGTCAGGCCGCTGGCGCCGGCGTGCGTATTGAAGATGGTTCTGGTCAACCCGTGACTTTATTGGTACCTACTAGCGGTCGCGGCCTGGGCATTGGCGACAATACCCTAAACTTCAGCGCTTACCTCGAAAAAATCTCTACCGTAACCAACGTCACTCCGGGTGATTTTGAAGCAGTGACCAACTTTACCCTGGCTTATGAATAAGGTGAGTCCTGTTCTCATGTAGCTTTATTCGGGCTGCATTTGCAGCCCGATATTCAGGAGCACAGTCATGGTAAATATATCGCGTTCTCTGATGTTGAGTTTGTTATTAGGCATATCACCGCTGTCTCAGGCATCCGACCAGGGGCGGGGCCTGGTTACAATGAATGGTCAAATTCAGGAGTCGGCCTGTTCTATTCATACCGACGATATCTGGCAGGAGATTCCATTCGGCGTGATCTCGTATAGCGATCTTAATCAGGAAGGCAAAGCGGTCATCAAACCTTTTGCGGTTCGGCTGGTGAATTGCTCACTGGAACGGATTCGCGGCGGTTTATGGCAAAGCGTAAATATTACCTTTAGTGGCGAAACGGAGATATTCCGCCCGGATATTTTTAAAGTCAATGGCGAGGCGCAGGGGCTTGGACTGCGTATCCACAATCAGGCTGGCGATGTGGCGCGTGATGGAATACCGATGCCTGCCGTCATGATCCAAAATGAAAATAATGAATTACGTTATTTATTATCGTTAGTGCGCGGTGGAAAAACGTTGTCAGAAGGCGACTGGTACGGAATTATTCGTTTCATGGTGACCTATCAGTAGCGGGAAATATGAATGATAAAAACAGATGAGCCTCTCATCTAAATTATTTCCGGGATTGACACTTCCCGCCGGTGAATTCTACCAGGCAATAAATGGATTTTAAAAAATGAAAAAAAGCAGACCACCAGCTTTTTACCTGCGACGTCTGGGTATTTACATTGCTATTGCCATTTTGGGTTCTACATCACCGGTAGTGGCGGTAGAATTTAATATTGATATTCTGGACTCGGAAGACCGGGAAAATATCGACTTATCGCGCTTTTCCCGGGCCGGCTATATTATGCCCGGAACCTATACGCTCAGCATGCGTTTAAATGAGCACGGTATTTCTGACCAGGAAATTTCTTTTATTGAAAGAACCCGTGACGATGGGGTGGTTGTAGAAACCTGTCTGACGCCTGCGCAGGTCGAACTTCTCGGTCTGCGGGATGACGCGCTCAACATGATTAAGTGGCTCGACGAGGGGCGTTGCGCTGATTTTTCCGCTCTTGAAGGCGTCGTCCTGCGCGGCGATCTGTCAGAATCTTCCCTGCAAATTGCGGTCCCCCAGGCCTGGCTGGAATATCAGGATGCTTCGTGGCTGCCTGTTTCCCGCTGGGAAGAGGGCATCCCCGGGATGTTGGTTGACTATAACCTGAATACCAACGTCACCTGGCCTCGTCAGGGTAATCAGAGCCAGAGTGCCAGTATCAGTGGTACAACAGGCGTTAACCTGGGTGCCTGGCGCCTGAGGGGGGATTATCAGGGGAGCTATTACAATACGACCGGACGCGCGGATAAAAATTCACGTAATTTTGACTGGAGTCGTTTCTACGCCTATCGCGCGTTACCTGGAATGATGTCGAAACTCACCGTTGGTGAGGATTATCTCTCTTCCGATCTCTTTGACTCCTGGCGCTATACCGGTTTGTCGCTGGCGAGCGATGAAAGCCAGCTGCCGCCTAAACTTCGAGGCTACGCGCCTGAAGTCTCCGGCATTGCCCGTACCAACGCCAAAGTGACGGTCAGCCAACAGGGTCGAGTCATCTATGAAACGACGGTTGCCGCTGGCCCGTTTCGTATTCAGGAACTCAACAGCGCCCTGACCGGACGTCTGGATGTTCGCGTTGAAGAGCAGGATGGCTCCGTGCAGACATTCTCGGTTGAAACGGCTCAGGTTCCTTATCTGACGCGCCCCGGCCAACTGCGTTATAAAATGACCACCGGTCGTCCGCGCGATTATAACCACAGCACTCAGGGACCATACTTCGCCACAGGTGAGCTCTCGTGGGGGCTTACCAACGCGTGGTCGCTGTACGGAGGTGGCATTTTTTCCCTGGACTACAACAGCCTGGCGGTGGGGGCGGGTCGTGATATGAACGCCTTCGGGACACTTTCTGCTGACGTGACTCATGCCAGCGCGCGTTTCCCGGATGATAAAAACAGGCAAGGGCGATCCTGGCGCCTGAGCTACTCCAAACGTTTTGATGAAATCAACAGTGAAGTGACGTTTGCCGGCTACCGTTTTTCTGAGCGCAACTATCTCACCATGGGTGAATATCTGGATATGCGCTATCGGGAAGGCTACGTCGGGAATAGCAAAGAGCTTTATACCCTCCAGGCGACCAAAAATTTCGCAGACCTGCGCCTGTCGACGCACATCAACTGGTCGCATCAGACTTACTGGAACCGCCCGGCGACCGATCGCTACAGCGTGTCGCTGAATAAATATTTTGACCTCAGCGACTGGCGGCATCTGTCGTTGTCCCTCAACGCCGCCCGCAGTGAATTTAACGGGCGTAAGGACGACAGCGCCTATATCTCACTGACGATGCCGTTTGGATCGGGAACCGTTGGCTATAACGGCAGCATGAGCCGCGACCGCTATACACAAAATGCCAGCTGGAGCCAAAGGCTGGATAACAACGACTATTACAGCATCAACGCCGGCAACAGCGTCGGCGGTGGGGAAGGAACTCGCAGCCAGATGAGCGGGTACTACTCGCACCTGGGCAATATGGCGGATGTCACCACCAACTTTAACTGGGCGCAAAGCCAGTACTCCTCGTTTGGTATTTCCGCCAGCGGCGGTATGACCGCGACCGCTGAAGGCGTGGCGCTGCACCCTGGTGGGGTACAGGGTGGGACTCGTCTGATGGTCAGTACTGATGGGGTAAGCGGTGTTCCGGTGGGGTTTCAGGGCCATACCAATGCTTTTGGCATCGCGGTAATCCCTGGGGTGCCAAATTACTATCGAACCCGCGCTGAGATTGACGTTAATCGTCTGCCAGACGATGTCGAGTCTGGCGGAACGCCGGTTGTTGAACTCGCCCTGACTGAAGGGGCCATCGGGTTCCGTCGTTTTGATGTGCTGAAAGGCTCTAAGGTCGTGGCCATCCTCAGCCAGGAAGATGGGCGCCATCCGCCATTCGGCGCCACGGTACATAACGCAAAAGATCGCGAACTGGGGATGGTCAGCGACAGCGGACTGGCCTGGTTGACCGGCGTAAATCCGGATGAACGCTTAACCGTGCACTGGAGTGGTTCCGCTCAGTGTGAAGTCGTACTGCCACGGGTTATCCCTGCACAGCAGCTATTGCTGCCGTGCAAGCCGGTCACTCGCGGCTGAGAAAGTGAATGGTGATGTAATGAAAAGCAAAAAGATAGCGATGACGATAGTGCTGGCAAGCCTGGCGGCAGGTCTGGTTAACGAAGCCGGGGCAGCGATTGCGCTGGACAGAACGCGGGCGATTTTCCCCGGTTCGGAAAAGAGCATTTCCCTGAGTATTACTAACGACAGTACGTCAATGCCGTACCTGGCGCAGGGATGGATTGAGGATGAACACGGGAAAAAAATCAGCGGTCCTCTGGTGGTTGTTCCGCCGCTGCAGCGTCTTGAAGCGAAAGGGAAGAGCATGATGCGTATCAACGCCATGCCGGATGCCGCGATGTTACCTCAGGACAGAGAGAGCATTTTTTATTTCAACGTGCGCGAGGTGCCGCCAAAAAGCGAGCGACCCAACGTGATGCAGCTGGCGTTACACACCAAAATAAAATTGTTCTATCGCCCCAAAGCCATTCTGCCGGAGAAGTATAGCCGCTGGGATAACCAACTGGTGCTGCATAAAGTGAACGGCGGTTATCGGGTAGAAAACCCGACGCCCTATTACATGACGGTGATCGGGATTACCGCTGCGCCGAAAGTGGCGGTGGCCAGCGGATTTCAAACGGTGATGGTACCGCCGAAGTCCACCTCGATGGTCAATAGCGCGCACTATACCGTGCCGCATGTCACCACGATTAACGACTTCGGCGGTAAGCCAACCCTGCGGTTTAGCTGCAGCGGTAACATCTGCCGGGCTGCGGATACCCCGGCAAGCTGATGGACGCCGAAGCTGAACACAGGAGAAGCCTGATGAAACAAGGATTTGGTCATACCGCCCTCATGTTGTGGCTTTTGATGGCTGGAGTCGTTTCCGCGGCGAGCGCCGCTAACTGGGATACCGATGGCCTGAATGGCGGCATTCGCGCAAGCGGAACGCTTGTTGCGTCACCGTGCGCGCTGCTGCCTGAGTCGGCAGAACAAGAGATCGATTTGGGCAGCACCGTTGCCTGGGGACTGGAACGGCCGGGTAGCGTTACGCCATCAGTACTGGTGTACATCAAATTAGATCGTTGCCCGGGAGAATACTCGTTTATGCGCGATCGCCAAATGATGCGCGGCGCCACGATGTTAAACGGACAGTCTGCGGTAAGACTGACTATCTATGGGGAAGCAGAACCGATGGATGACCGCTTTTTCCGGGTGCATGGTGGCGTAGAAGGGGTCGCGTTGCGCCTTAGCGACCGACAGGGAGAACTCTTACGACCCGCGATCCAGAGTCGACCGCAGATTCTCTATCCGGGACGCAACGATTTGGTGGTGCAGGCTCAGCTATGGCGTCTTCCCGCGCCGCTGATGGCTAATGAATGGCGCAGCGTGGTGAATATCGGCCTGGAGTACGAATAATGAAAAAAAATATCGTGTGCGTACTCAGCCTGGCAAGCTTTCCTCTGCTGCTTTTGCTGGCTGGTGTGTCGGTCACTCATGCCGATACTGACGTTCATTTCTCCGGGAATCTGATTGCCGACCCTTGTGAATTACACGTGGATTCGGAAGATCAGATTGTCGATTTTCGTAACGTGCCTTCTAAGACATTTATGAAATATCCCCGCAGCGAACGCGAGCGTTTTTCAATCTGGTTGACGGAGTGCGATCTCTCGCTGGGCGACACGGTGACCGTAACCTTTATGGGAACTGAGGATAGCGCTCAGCCAGGGCTATTCGCCGTCAGCGGAACGGCGAGTGGTATTGCCATTGCGCTGGAAGATGAGAACGGTATGCCGGTAAAACCCAATGTCCCTATGCGGCCGGCAGCATTGAAGGCGGGAGATACTTTTTTAAATTTTCAGGCCTTTATTTCCGCACCAGTACATCATCTGGTCAGAGAGGGAGATTTTGAATGCGTCACCACTTTTCTTCTGGAATATGATTAAAACCCGGGCTGATGAGTTATTACTGCTTTACGCAAAATGTCAGTTGGTTAACTTTTCTGGGCTGCTATTTATTCATGGGTCAAATAACCATTTGAATGTTCTTTATAAGAATCTGCATGCTTCCTGTTGCTTTATTTTCAGGAAAGAAGACATTAATAAGTCATATACTGGAGTGCATTAAATAATGTTTAAATCAGGATGTATAGCAGCGATCATCGCAGGTACATTTTTAACGGGTTGCGTCGCAAAAAACATTCCGTCACAGGTTACCTCTTCCATGGAATCCGTGGATCCCCCCACGACTTCAGACGGGGAGTTGGATATGGTGCAGTGCGAAAAAGAACTCAGGGCGCTGGAGTCGATTAACCCTATTAAACATGTCGAGCTCAAGTCTCGCTTTGAGCGAGTGATGCTCGGCGCTTCCGGCTATACCAACGTACGAAGTTCCGTTAATCCTGAAACGCGTAATGCCATTGACGCTTTGTATAAGTTTCAGGCGGTAAAATTATGCTCGGAGGTCCGCGCCGAAATGCTCAATAGCCTCGCCGTGAAGCCAACGGGTGAGAATATTTAATGGATCGTAGAGCAGGGAACGTTTTGGTCCTGATGATGGGTATCGTTTTGATTTCATCTTCACGGGCGGATGTGTTGAACTATGCTCGTGAATGGACGTCACGCAATGATGAAAATAAAGCCATTACATCCCCGTCTCAGCCACAAGCGGAGGAAGACAAATCTTCTGCGCCGCGTCAAAAATCTGCTGTACAGCGATCGCTGCCCGGTGAGAAATCTAAAGCTCCGCCTCCGGCGGCAACAAGAAAAAAAAGAGTACCACCGGCTGTTGCCGCCGATAAGCGAATGACATCACCTGCGATTACGCCTTCTAAACCGACGGATAAGCAGGCGCCAACGGTAGCGGAAGACCGGGACAAGTTAGTGGCTGGGGCCAGTAAGAATCCCTCTTTACCCGATCCCCAGATTTTGGGGCGCTGGTTTAAGGCGTTAAGGCAACATGCGTCACTGAGTCCCGCAGAGATTGATTTACGCGAAAATTTCCAGCTATCGCGCAATGAGGTAGAGAGATTGAAGGCTCAACTCGCTTTGCGACACCGTGAAGTACAGCAGCAGTTCGTTACCCTCCAGGCGGCTTCTGAACAGCTCGCCGCGGCAATGGAGAACAATGGCAAGCAACAACAGGAGCTCCAGGCGCTCACCGTGCGTGCCAATCAGCTGGAAGAGAAAAATGCGCAGTGGCAAGTAGTAACCAGAAAATTGCAATCGAGCCTTAAGCAAGCACAGCATCCCGCACTGCCGGCAACCGACGATGAACTGGCCGATTTTGCCGCCGGGATGGCGATGGGGTTTGACATTTTGGGCGTACTCGAACAGCGGAATGAACAAGATGTTCATGTTGATAAGGCGGCCTTTCTGGCCGGTATTAGCGAAACGATACGCGGCGAACGCCGGCTATCTCAGGAGGAATTTGAGCGCCATCTTAACCGCGCCAATCAGCGAGTCGAGGATGCGATGCACAAGATCAAGCAGCAAAAGGAAGCGCGGGATAACGCATGGCTGGAGAAATTTCGCCAGGAGGAGGGCATACAAACTGCGGGTGAGCAGGCCTGGTATAAAGTCATCCATGCGGGAGAGCCGCTGTTCGAGGATGAGCACTCTGAAGCGGCGCTAACCATTTCGGTCAATCGCCGTCTGTCAGATGGTACCGTGATTGCGGACACCGATCTGACGGGCCTGGTATTACAGGAAAAATTGTCCGATCTTCCTGGATGGCTTCAGATTGTGGTGAAGGATATTCGTCTTCATGGTGAAGCAGAGTTAGCCGTTAAGGTTGATGAGTATGGCGATCCTCGAAAACACGGGAATTATATTGAACATTGGCGCATTCGGGTAATTGAATCGCATGCAATGTAAATAATTTCAGGCAAAATTTACGTTACTTTTAAAATATAGCTCGCATGGCCGAGAGAGTGAGTGGGGCATCAATTGTATAATTATTTTAGTGTTTATTTATGTAGAGATATTAATTGTTCGGGAAAGAGGAGAAAATATGATGGATGACACCAGAGGTACCTATTTGCCGGTTTATGTGGCAACTGAGAATAATTATTTTTCTCAGGGGGTGGTCTTTCTCCTTGAGGAGTTATTTGAGGATGAGTTTAGCGGCAATATTACCGTATCCTTAGTCAAAAAATCGCAGGAAGCCGATCTCATTGTGCAAGTGCAATCTCCTGGGGAAAAAGCCTTTGACTGGGTCGATTGTCAACGATTTCGCGCCCACAATGACTATAAATTTAAGCTCCTCAAGAAAAAGTGGTTAAGCGTTTATCCACGTAGTGAACACTATGATAAAAACTTTCATTGCCCGGTTGTTAGTTCAGTTCTCGCGATGAGGAACTCAGTGGCGACCATCCGGCGCAAACTGTTCATGCTGTTTTTCGCCGATCTCATGTGCGGGCCTCCTGACTTACGTAAACCAAATTGTAATAAATGTCCTGGTCCCTACCAGTTGACATGGCGTGAACAGCTAATGCTAGGCTATTTGAGCCAGGGCTTAGGCCACGATGAAATTTCTCGCAAAATGGGCTGTAGTATTAAGGCGCTCAGTGGCTATCGACGCTCGATTATGCGGAAAGTCAATATCACCAGATACAGTGATTTCGTTTCGTGGCTGGGTACCAAATCGGTTTCTGATAAATATGCTGAGGTTGTTAATAATCACGAACGTGATGCGGATGAAGATCAGCTAATATGGAAAACCACGTTGTCCGGTGATATGGAGAGACAGCTCGATGATAAAGAGCGAGCTTTACAAAGTATAAAACGCTTGACCAAAAAACGGTTACGAAAAAGCGAACTGGATGATGAGGTATGGCTGACAACGCGAGAAATAGCCAATGAGATGGATATCAGTATCTACAGCATGCGTTATTTATTATGCCAGATGGAATCAAACGGTAAAGTGATCAGTATCAAAACCGGAAAAGGGAGAAGTCATACTCTCCGCTGGAAGCTGGCAAGTTAATTCTTGTCCAGGACAACTGTCTCGGCTAATAAGCAGGGACGAAAATGAATATTAATAATGGGTGGGGTGCAAATTTAGGAATGTTCATCATGCCATTTCTGAAAATGGATCTCCCCCTTAAAAACGCATATGTACAGATAGACATAAAATGTAAATTATCTGCTAGATGAAATAACTCTGGTCCTGTAAGTGATACGACAGGTGAAAGTATGAAACTTAAATTAACGTCTTTTCTGGGTATTCTACTGTTTACCGGAAGCCAGCATTCAGCTCAGGCTGCATTATCTGTGGAACGCTCCCGGGTTATTTTCAATGAAGGGGAGAAATCTGTCGGATTGAGCGTGAAAAATAATAATACGCAGGATCCCTATCTCGCCCAGGGGTGGATGGAAAACGAGAAAGAAGAAAAAATAAACGGCCCTCTGATGATTTTACCGCCCGTACAGCGTATTGAGCCCGACGGTAGAACGATGATCAGGGTACAGCAGGTTGCGGATGCCTCTTCACTGCCCAACGACAGAGAAAGCGTATTCTGGCTTAACTTACGCGAGATCCCGCCAAAATCCGACAAACCTAACGTTCTGATGCTGGCTATGCAGACGCGAATGAAAGTGTTCTGGCGACCAAAGGGGATTAAGGTGGATCCCCTGCTTGATGCGGTGCCCGGCGTAGAAACGCTGACCCTCGCTCGTAAGGGGGACCGCTATGAGGTTAATAATCCGACACCGTACCATTTTTCATTTGTTGAAGCGCGTGACAGCCTGAACGGAAAAGCGCTGGACGATTTCGAGCCCGTGATGGTTTCTCCAAAAGATAAAGCGGCGCTGACGCTACCCACCTTGCGGTTGGGAAATAATCCGACGCTGATGTTTATTAATGATTATGGCAGCGCGCGATTATTACCGTTTACCTGCACCGGGACGCTATGCCGGGCGGGAAAAGTGGCACTACCAAAGGAAGGCTGATATGACGCGCCAACACTCAATAACATCCCGAGCGTATCTGATGATTGCTGGAGCCTTACTGCTTTTTTCCGGCGGACAGGCGAAGGCCGCTGAAGGAGATACCACCACTATCACCGTCAACGGCACCCTGATCGATGGGCCGCAGTGCGTTATTGACGGTAACAACACCGTAGACGTGAAGTTTGGTGATGATCTGATTACTCGTCTGGTAGACGGAGTGAATTATAAGAAAGAGATTCAATATGGTCTCACCTGTACTGGCCTGAACAGTAATGCCCTCAAACTGACGATTCGAGGGTCTCTGGCGAGTTTTGGCAGCGGTCTTTTGTTGACCAGTAAAGGGGGCCTGGGCATACGGCTGTACAGCGGAAGTGCCGGCACCACGCTCATGACTCCCGGCAATTATGTCAACTTCAATGGCACAGCCAATAAACCCAGGCTGTGGGCCGTACCCGTGGCTCAGAATAACGCCACGCTTACCGCAGGTCCGTTTTTCGGCACAGGCACCATGGTCATTGACTACCAGTGACGCGAGAGGAGAGAGACATAGTGACCCCCATAAATCTGCGTGGCCTGGTGCTTCCCCTTACGTTGTGCTTTGGCACCAGCGCGCTGGCCGACGCAACGGTTAACTTTAGCGGCACCTTAATAGAAGCGCCTCCGTGCGTGGTACATAACAATAACGTTATCACCGTCAACTTTGGCAACGAGGTGATGACCACCCGTATCGACGGGACGCAATACCGGAAGCTGATTGATTTCGATTTAGATTGCTCCATGGCGGTATCGTCAAAACAGAAAGTGCGCATAACGGGGACAGCGGCAAGCTTTGACAGCACGGCGCTGGCGGGAGGTCAAAGCGGGCTGGGCATCGCCCTGTACAATGGTGATACCCGCCTTAACGTTGGCACCTGGCTAAATTTCACCGACCCCAATATCCCCAAGCTTTACGCCGCCCCCATCAAACAAAGCGGAGTGACTCTGAGCGGTGGGCCGTTCAGGGTCATGGCTTCGCTTGTCGTGGAGTATCAGTAAATGGCGCAGGGAAACAACATGATGAAATTGAGCGGATATGCCCCCTTGCTGTTGGTCGGCCTGATGATGACGTCATCTCTTCAGGCGGCAGACCCGGAAAACCTCGAGTTTATCGGCACTCTGGTGACGCCACCGGCTTGCTCAATAAGCGAAGGCGGCCCTGTGTATGTGGATTTCGGTGATGTCCGAATAAAAAAAATCGTGGAGGGAAAATACCGTGAAACCGTTCCACTAACCCTGAAATGTGAAGACAGCACCCTTGCATGGCAGCTGCGGCTTAGCGTACGCGGTAACGCGGCCGGGTTTGATGCCGACAATGCCACCGTGGTGACCCCTGAGCAGGCCAATCTTGGCGTGAAAATCTACCAGAACGGCCAGCCGTTTAAGCTGGGCGAGGCCATCAACATCAATAGCGTGACGCTGCCGAGTATTGAAGCTCTCCTTGTTCAGCGCAACGGGGTGGAGTTGGTGGAAGGATTATTTAGCGCCACCGCAACCCTGCGGGCCGAATACCAGTAACGCTATTTTATGCACAGGAGAGTGCAGGTGAAGAAAAAGCTATTTCAGGCAGCCTTAGCGGCAGCCATGATCGTGCCGGTTTCTGTACCCGTGTACGGTGAAAACTATCGGTGGAAAACGGTCACCGCAGTAAGGTTGGTCCCTTTCGGTACGGGTACTGAGTGGATTATCACCACAGGTGATATTACCGTGAGTTCAGGTAGCGTCAGCCTGGATACACCAGCGAACTTAGGCAGTAATGGCGGGCTTTTGGTTGCAAACGCGCTGACTGCGAATGGCGACTTTTGGGGGACATCGGATGTTGCCACGAGTTATCCTCCGCCCGGCGTCCCGTATAAGGGAACCTGGCGAGAAGTGCTTAACGCGAGCGTCGATAGCGTCAGAAATCAAATTTCCATCCGAAATTACAGTGTCGTGGGAGGCTCTTCCACCGTCTGCTTTGGATACACGCTTCGTGAAGCTAATGGTAACTTTAATTTTTCCGACCTTGTTTATCCGCCGGGAGCCGGTAGCGGTATAAACTGCATGACGGCGCCACCGCTAAACGAGTGGTGCGCCATGTCTGTGCCTCAGGTAACGCTAAGTTTCGGTACGCTAATGCTTGACCAGGCGGCGGGCAAAACGGCTGATAGTACGGTGGGCGTTTCCTGCACGTCTTCCTCGGTGAGCTATGTGTTAAAGCTACAAACAGGCAATACCTATATCCCGCTCAGCAACGGCATGCGTGCCAATCTGGGACTTGGGGCAGCTAACTCAGCGCCGGGTAATACCACCTATTCCGGCTCTCAGTCCTCGCTACGGTTAAGAGGAACGCTGGCTGGGACGCCAACCTCGACCGGCGCCTTCAACGGAACCGGCGTGATGATGGTGGTTTATAACTAATCATGGCCGCCTCGATACCGGTACGCTAAGGAGCACAACCCTGTACGTACCGAAGCGGTCTACACCCTCTCAATCCTTGCCGGCAGCCCCTGACGCACCGCCGCGCCGGAGACCCAGTCCAGCCAGGTATTGCTGACCTCGCGGGTTGGGTCGGCAAATCCCAAATCGTTAAGGTTAATGCCGGCTTTAATCTGCGCCGCGAACGGCATGGGCTCACCGTCGAGGGTGTGCCGCGCCGCGCCCATTTCGCGATGCCCGTAGCCGTGTTCAATCGCGATGACGCCGGGCATCACGCCACTTAACAGGCTAATGACGGCTTCAACCTGGCCGCCGGGGGTGGAAATTCGTACGCGGTCGCCGTGCGCCAGGCCGTAGCGCTGGCCGTCCAGCGGATTCAGCGCCACCAGATTGCTCGGCTTAAGGTGATGCAGGCGCGGGATCACCGTCGAGGCGCTGGCCATGGTATTGGATTTAAACGAGATCAGCTTCAGCGGCCACTGCTGTCGCGGGAAAAGCGCTTCGACAGCGCGTCCGTCGGACAATCTGGCCGGATACCATGCCGGGCAGCCGCTGTAGCGCTCGCCGGTGATGGCGTGGCGGTGGGCGGCAACCTCCGCGTTCCATATTTGCAGCGGTTTTTCCCACAATTGACCGACGCGATTCTCCGCGCGACCGCTTGTGTCGGGCGCGAAGCGCCCGCCGCGGGAGTAGACAAAGGCTACCCGGCTCACTTCGTCCGCTTTCAGGGTCTGGCTAATAACCGGCAGAATACGCTGCACGCCGGTCAGCGTCAGATCCTCGCTAATGGCTTCAGCAACCGGCGCTTTACCCAGAAACGCAATGTTCGCGGCCATGCGCAGGTAATAGTCCTCAGCCCGGTGGAGTGGATAGCGGTTACCCTGAGCATCGGTAATGGCGTTTTCGCCAAATCCTGGCAGATTAAGACGCTTCGCCACCGCAATGCAAAATGCTTCCATTGACGCTGGCTCACCGTCAGCGGTTTTTGCGGTGGCGGCAGGGACGACCGGCCAGCGGGCGGTGGTGGCCTTACTGGCGACGCCGGCCCACGGCGCGCTGAATCCCCAGCTTTCGAAATTATGCGTATCCGGAACGATATAGTCGGCCAGAGCGGTGGTTTCATTCATAAAGGCGTCAATGGCGATAAACAGCGGCAGCCGCTGCGGATCCTTTAGTTTCTCTTCCGCAACCGCGCGTAGCCCGGGCACGCCGTACAGCGGGTTGGTCATATTGGAAATCCACGCTTTCAGCGGATAGGGGTAGCCTTCGAGCGCCGAGGTCAGCAGCTCGGTCAGCTGTCCGGCGACGAACGGATACCACGGGGCTCTGGCCGGATAGGGGGAGACGCCCGCCGCCGCCTTGCTGCGATACTCTTCGGAGGATTCATACGCGGTTTTGCTGCGCGCGATGCTGAGCCCTTTCGGCTTCACTTTACCGGCAAAGCTCTCCAGGTTGTAACGCGGGCCGTCTGTCGCGCCGTTGAATTTGCCGCCGCCGACAAACACGCCGCCTTCCAGGCTGAGATTACCGATTAGCGTATTAAGCATCATGACCGCCCAGGCGCTGTAAAATCCGTTGCCGGCCATCATGCCGCCGTGGGTAATGACCGCGGCTTTACGACCATGACGGGTAAAGGCATCCGCCAGCGCCGCGATCTTATCTTCCGCGACGCCGCACTGCTGGCTGTACTGTGTCAGGGTGAGCTTTTCAGCGGACTCTTTCAGCAGCTGGAAGCCGCTTTTGACCGTCACGCTGCGCCCGTCCGGCAGGGTTAGCTGGCGCGTTACAAAGAGCGCGCCGCGCGGGCAGCCGCTGGCGGCGACAACGTCACCGCTTTCGTTAACCACCACCGGTTCGCTGGCGCCCTCCGCATTCAGGTGAGCAAGGGTTAAATGCTGTCCGGCCAGCTCCGGCTGGTCATCGGTGATGACCAGGTGTGTCGCATTGGTCCAGCTCTTTTCAGCGGCCTGCCGCATCGCCTGCGCGCCCGGTAGCGCCAGGTAATCGGCGTTGTAGCGCCGGTTTTCAATAATCCAGCGAATCATCGCCATTGCCAGCGCCGAATCGCTCCCGGGGATCACCGGCAGCCAGTGCCCGCGATCGTCTGCCATCACCGTGGTGAGCGGCAGCGCCGGCGCGACCACCACATACTGAAAGTCATTGCGCAGGCGGGCGCTGGCGAGCTGCCTGGCCTGGCGTTTAAAGGGGTTGCCTGACTGGGCGGGCGACGTTCCCATAAACATGGCGAACTCAACGTTATCCCAGTCGGGCTTCACATGCGGGTTTTTATCCAGATCGCCCATTAAGGCGCCGGAGCCCGCGCGATAGGCCAGCCCGCAGTAGGAACCATGTGCGCCGAAGTTTTTACTGCCGAAGCTGTTCAGCGCAAAACGGCGTAAAAAGGTATCGCGCCCATCGTCGCTGGTGTTGGTGACCAGTAGCTGGTTGGTTTTTGGGCCGAATCCCGGATGCCGCGGGTCAACGGGGGCGATCGGATCGTGAATCGCGCGCAGACCATCAACGTGCCCCTCGCCAAACAGATCGCCGCCTTCAACCACCTCTTTCACCAGTTGTTCAAAGCTGATGCGCTGCCATTTCCCTTCGCCGCGTTTACCCGCGCGCTTCATCGGCTCAAGGAGCCGCAGCGGGCTATAGAGTCCCTCGAGCTGCGTGGCGCCGCGCGCGCAGGCGGTAGAGCGGGCATCAAGTCCGCTTTCACCCGCCAGCTGCGCCATGGCGGTTGAAAAAGGAATGGAAGAGTCGAGGTGGTGCTCATGAGAAAGCGGGTGATAAGGGTTGCCGGCAATGCGCAGTACCTGGCCTTTCTCGCTATCCACCCGCACCCGAACGCCGCACTGCGTCCAGCAGCCAAAACATTGGGTCATCGAGATAACCTGCCGAGAATTTTGTTGCCAGCCGGTATTTGCATTGGCTTCCGGGATCAGCGCATTAGCGAAAATACGATCGCGGGTCACTTTACCGGATGTACCGCTGAGCAGGCCGTCAAGGGCGCGCTTTGCCACCTCGCGATAGCTCAGGGCGAAAGACGCCAGACCGCCTGCGGCGAGGCCGACTTTGAGCCACTGACGACGGGTTAAATTAGCCATGTTGCCTTCTCCTTGCGAGTCCGTTTACGGTTTCACGGACAATAATGAGCAGCGCAATCCACAGGCCGAAGGTGCCAAGGATAGCGAGCCAGCCGTCGGTACCGACCGGCAGGGTATAGGGATTAAACTGGGCATTAAATTTGGGGATGGTTTGCCCCTGAATCAGCAGCGTCCAGCGCATCAGCCAGCTCAGCGCCATGGCGCTGACGGCCAGCAGGGCGCGAACGGGCAGCGTCAGTGGATAACGCAGGGCAAGCGCGCAAAAGATCAATGAAATAAGCCAGCATGCCAGCCAGCCGATCGCGTAATGACGGGCTGAAGGCGAAATGACCAGCCACTGACGAATAGCCGAGCCGGAAAGGGTATCACCGCTGACCCAGATCGCCACGATGACGGCCAGCAGCATAAGCGCTGAGAGCTGCCATATCGCCAACTGCCTTTGGCATTGAAAATCATTGCGTACCGCGACAATCAGCAGGGCGAAAAAGGTTTGCAGCGCGCTAAAGAACATCGCCAGCACAAAGGCGTAGCTGAACCAGACCGGGCGGGCCTGAACCACGGAGACTTCGCGTCCGGTGTAAAGCAGCAGCCCCGTCGCGGTAAGCGCGCTGGCCAGCGCCAGCCATTTTGTGACGCTGTCACTTCTATTGCGCAGCAGACCTAACTGCCGTACCGCAAACCACAGGCCCAGAAAGAGGGTGAATAGCGGCAGAAACAGCGCCCCCCAGGGCATCCACGACCAGGGCGTGGGATAGGCGTAAAAGTGCCAGAAGCGGGCGGTTTGATGCAGGTCCGCCGTCAGCGCCAGCGGCGCGGTAATCGCGCAGGTCAGAGCAATCAGCAGCGTCAGCCGTTCCAGTTTCGCATCGTGTCTTTTGCGCCAGTGAAGCAGGCAGCCAAACAGCGCCGCGCAGGCGGCAATGCCGATGAAAAAGAAATACTGCACCGCCCACGGCAGCCAGCTCACCTCCTGCGGACGGGCCAGCACTTCCTCAATGATCATGGTTTGGCTCATTCATACCTCCTGCCAGAGCGCGGGTTGGGCATGTCCCATCAGCGGAGTAACAAACGCCTCGTCCAGTCCGAGATAGAAAACGTGGGGGACGGTACCGTTTTCCGGCTTCAGCACCTTGATGGCGTCATGGTGCAGGGCGAGCGTCTGCGAGATACGGCTTTGACGGTCCTGGATATCGCCGACGATCCGCGCGCCGCCGACGCAGGACTCGACGCAGGCGGGGAGCAGCCCGGCTTCCAGGCGATGAACGCAGAAGGTGCACTTATCGGCGGTTTGTGTCTCATGGTTGATAAAACGCGCGTCATAGGGGCAGGCCTGGACGCAGTAGGCGCAGCCGACGCAGCGGGTGTTATCCACCACCACAATGCCATCCTGGCGCTGAAAGGTGGCCTGCACCGGGCAGACCGGCACGCAGGGCGGGTTATCACAATGGTTGCACAGCCGCGGTAGCAGGACGTTGGTGACCCGATCGCCCAACTGCACCTGATACTGATTGACGTGAGTACGAAACGCCCCCTGCGGCGTCTGATTTTCGATTGCGCAACTGACGGTGCAGGCCTGGCAGCCGATGCAGCGTCGCAGGTCAACCAGCATGGCATAGCGATGACCGGAGGCGCCTTCGCGGCGGGCCGGCGAAAAGGGAAATTTCGCCTCCGCCAGCGGCACCAGAGACGCGCCGGCGGTGAGAACGCCCAGCTGCGCCAGAAACTGTCGTTTACTGCTGTCCATATTTTTCCCTCGCGCAGCAATAACGAAACATTTGTCACGTCATTGTTTTGCATGTGATGAATAAACAATGTTGATGATTTACAGTGTAAAAATCGCGGCGGGGTCAGCTCTATTGTGGTTAACCACATACCCGGCGGGTTGTTGATCTAAAACAACATAATGAACAGGGATAATCGGGTGAGAGCGAAAAAGGTGCAGCGTCTGGCGCTGCTGGTGACGGCGCTCCTGCTGAACAGCAGCGGGTGGGCGGCGTCGTGGAATATCGGCGTTCTGGCCATGCGCGGCGAGGTCTTAACCCGCAGCCACTGGCAGCCGCTGGAGGTGATGCTCAATCAGCAGCTAACGGATCAGCAGTTTCATATTCAGCCGCTCGATCTGCAGCAGATGCAGGAGGCGGTCAATAACGGCTCGGTGCAGTTTGTGGTGACCAATCCGGCGCAGTTTGTCCAGCTGAATAGTCATTCTTCGCTGCGCTGGCTGGCCTCTTTGCGCTCTTCACTCGGGACAAGCAACGTTATCGGCAGCGTCATTTTGACTCGTCGCGACAGCGGTATTTCGTCGCCGGCCGACCTGATCGGCAAAACGGTAGGGGCCATCGATCCTCAGGCCTTCGGCGGCTATTTATTGGGATACAAGGCGCTGAGCGATGCCGGGCTGCGGCCGGAACGCGATCTGCATCTGCGTTTTAGCGGATTCCCCGCGGATGCGCTGATCTATCTGCTGCGTGAACGGGCAGTGCAGGCGGCGATTGTTCCGGTGTGCCTGCTGGAAAAAATGGCTGATGAGGGACTGGTAAATAAAGCCGATTTTACCGCGGTCATCGAGGGGCCGGCGGCGATACCTTGTTTAACCAGTACACCGCTGTATCCCGACTGGTCGTTTGCCGCGCTGCCGGCGGTGAGCGACGCGCTGGCGGATCGCGTGACCCGCGCCTTGCTCAATGCCCCGGATAACGCCGTCTTTCACTGGGGCGCGCCCGCTTCGACCCGTCAGGTGGAAGCGTTGCTGAGCGAAGTTCAACAGCACCCTCAGCAGCGACGGCTGTGGCTGGAGGTGAAAAACTGGCTTATCCAGCACCGGTTAATCATGGGCGGCATCGGGCTGATGCTGCTGTTGCTGACGCTGAATTATATCTGGGTGATGCTGCTGGTGCGGCGGCGCGGCAGGCAGCTTGAACGCAACGCTATCCGGCTGCGCGAGCAGGAGCTGGCGCTGCAAACGGCAAGACAGATGAGCGTATTGGGTGAGATGACCTCAGGCTTTGCCCACGAGTTAAATCAGCCGCTGTCGGCCATCCGCCACTATGCGCAGGGTTGTACGATCCGTTTGCAGAAACAGGATTCGCAGCATCCCTTACTGCCCGCGCTGGGCCACATCGATCAACAGGCTCAGCGCGGGGCGGAAACGCTGCGCAATCTGCGCCATTGGGTCAGCCAGGCGCACGGGGAGCCAGGACGAGCGGAGACCTGGGAACGTATCAGCGTTCGTCAGGCTATTGACCATGTCTGGCAGTGGCTGCGAATGCCGCAGCAGTTTCCCGGGCTGTTGCTCAACAGCGATGTCGATCGCCCGTTAACGCTCGTCTTACCGCCGGTTCTGCTTGAACAGGTGCTGGCGAATCTGATCCTCAATGCGGCGCAGGCCGGGGCGAAGATGCTGTGGATTGATGCCGTTCGCGATGCCGGAGGCGTGAAGATCGTCCTGCAGGATAACGGCGGTGGTATCGCCGGGGCGCAGCTTGCTCAGGCATTCCAGCCGTTTGTGACCAGTCGACAAGAGGGGATGGGGCTTGGGCTGGTTATCTGTCAGCGGCTGGTCCGCTATGTCCGGGGGGAAATAAGCCTGGCAAATCAAACGGCGCCCGATGGACGGCCCGGTGTCACCGTGGTACTGACATTCATGCAACAAGGAGCGCGGAGCGGCAATGGCGATAATTCATCTACTGGATGACGACCTGGCGGTGACCCAGGCATGTGCTTTTTTACTGGAAAGCCTGGGCTACGAGGTGATGTGCTGGGCAGAGGGTGGCGTCTTCCTCGCGCAGGCCGATCTCTTCCGGACCGGCGTTGTCCTGCTGGATATGCGGATGCCGGCGCTGGACGGTCAGGCAGTACATGAGGCGCTGCGTCAGCGCGGCAGCACCCTGGCGGTGGTTTTTCTGACCGGACATGGCGACGTACCTATGGCGGTAGAACAGATGAAACGCGGCGCGGTGGATTTTCTGCAAAAGCCGGTGTCGGTGAAGCCGCTACAAACGGCGCTGGAACACGGCCTGGCGGCCTCAGGCGAGCGGTTTGCGCGGCAAAAGAACGTGGACTGCTATCAGCAGCTAACGCCCAAAGAGCGGGAGCTTGCGCTGCTGGTGGTGAAAGGGCTGATGAATCGGGAGATTGCGGAGATAATGAACATTGCCGTACGCACGGTGGAGGTCCATCGGGCGAGGGTGATGGAAAAGATGCAGGCGGGGAGTCTGGCGGAGTTAGTCAGCATCTTACAGCCGATTATCGCGTGATTTTAATGATTCCGATGAATGAAGCGTGGAGAGCTCCCGGCGGGAACAAAAAACGGCGGTTAATATCAGAACACAAAAATTGGTAGGGAAGATGGAGATGAATGCAATTGCAAATGATATTTATTTTCATTAGTGTTTGCATTCCGTAAGCTACTGTAAAGAAAAATTACATGTCTACCGCATCCCTGAAGCAGGCCGCGCGCCTCGCGCTGGTCATTTCGTTTTCCCTGCATGCTCTCTCCGCCTCGGCTAAGGATTTCACCGAGCGGGACTTTCGCGCTCAGGCTCTCGGCCACGGCGTTTACGAGCTGGCCTATGATAACGGCCAGAAGACGCTCTACGCTGCCTCCGCGCCCTCGTTTGATAAAGATAAAACCGCGGGACTGGTCTTTCGACTGGCGGCGGATTCTCTGCGGATTGATGAGAAAATCGTTACCGAACGCCGCGCCTTCGCGCTCTCCCTGGATGAAGAAAATCACATCCTGTATTTGGGTAACGCGCTGGATGGCTCGCTAACGCTTCTGGATACGCTGACCAATAAGGTGATTAACACTATTCAGCTCAGCGATGATTCAGATCCTGCGAAACAGGCCCACGTCCGCGAAGTGGTGCTGGATAAGCTAAACCAGCGTTTGTATGTGTCAGGGATCGGGCGCAAAGGCCAGGGCCTGCTCTGGGTGGTCGATACCCGCAAGCAGCAGCTGATTGACACGCTGAACAACATCGACCCCGTAGGGTTTGCCGTTGATGCATCGGGCGAAAAAGTCTATGCGGTCACCGGCAACGGGGAGTTGGCTACCCTTGACGGCAAAACGTCGACGTTAATTTCCCGCGTGAAGGTCGATCCGGCTGACGCTGAGCACTATTTCCTCAATATCGCCCTGAACAGCGCCGCCGGAGTCGGATATATCGCCGATACCAACACCCGCGATGTGCTGGTGGTGCGGCTGGACTCCGGCAAGCTGGTCGATCGTATCGCTTCGCCAAACTCGGTCGCTGTGCTTTATAACGCCATGCGCGATGAAATCTACGTGACCCATCGCAACGATCGCTCGATTAGCGTCATCGATGCGCGAACCCATCGTCTCAAGCACACCCTCAAAACGGCGGCTATGCCCAACAGCCTGGTCCTTTCTGCGGATGGCGGAACGCTTTACGCCAGCGTCAAACAGGACGAAAAAAGCGATCGGCCTGACTACGTTCTCAAGATCGATCTCACTCAATTCTAAGGACTTTTTGTGGCGATGAAGACACGCATAGACGTGGCGATGGCGCTCGCCTTCGTCAATCTGCCCGCGGCAGCCTACGCCGCTGATGGCGCAGGGATAAATGAAGAACAGATGGTAGTGACCGCCACGGGATTCAGCCAGGAGAGGCGCGAGGCGCCGGCGACGATCTCGGTGCTCGATGAGAAGGCGCTGAATACCCGTTCCAATCAGAACGTCACGGAAGCGTTGCGCGAGATGCCGGGCGTGCTGGTGGGCAACGGCCACGGCAGCCTGGCGACCGGCGATGTACAGATGCGCGGTATGGATTCGACCTATACCTCGTTTATGGTGAACGGTATCAAGCAGTCTACCCGCGAATCGCGACCTTATGGGCATCACATTGGGTCTGAAGCCGCTTTTATGCCGCCGCTGGCCGCCATTGAGCGGGTGGAGGTGATTCGCGGGCCTATGTCATCGCTGTACGGCTCTGACTCTATCGGCGGTGTGGTCAACGTCATCACCAAAAAGGCGTATAACCTCGAAAAATGGACGGGGGTGCTGGAGGATAATTACTTCCTGCAGGAGAAAAGCGAATACGGCAATACTAACCAGACAAACGCCTTCTTTATGGGGCCCGTCGTACCGGGCAAACTCGGCGTCAGCGTGGGGGCTGACTATCTTGACCGTCGCGATGATGACAGCCCGACCCAAGAACGTTTTGTTAAGCATCAGGCGGGGAATCTGGACGCCACAATTTCTCTTTCGCCAACCGATACCCAGCTCTGGGATCTGAACGCCTCCAAAGGCAATCAGGAGAAAACCCATAACGATAAAGCGTGGTACTGGGGCTTTGACCGCGATGCGGTCTCGCTGTCACAGCATGCCTGGTACGGTGATGACCTGGTGGAGGTGAAGAACTTTATCAGCTACGAAAAGGCCCGTACGGAGTACCGCGTGCCCGGCATGGACTCGCAGTTTATCAAGCAGAATAATTTTGAGGCCAATAGCGCAAACACCTTTACGCTCGCCGATCACAAGTTGACGCTAGGCGTAAACTTCACGCGCAATGAGCTGAATGACACCTTTGGTATTGCGGACAAGCAGGCGCCCGGCGTCACCCCGGTGAGTAAAATCACCCGTCACGGCTGGGCGGTTTTTGCTGAAGACGCGTGGATGATTGTACCGGACTTCACGTTGACCACTTCTGCGCGCCTGGATCATGACAGCTATTTTGGCTATCACGTTACGCCTAAGCTCTACGGCAACTGGACCATTGACGAAAGCTGGGCGCTGAAAGGTGGCGTATCCGCCGGCTATAAAAAACCGGACCTGCGCCAGAACAACGCCGGCTTTACCAGCGTCTACGGCGCTTATCCCTATTCTGAGATTGGTATCGGCAACGACGATCTCAAACCGGAGCAGAGCATCAACACCGAGCTGGGCGTGTACTGGCAGCAGGATGCGCTGGCGCTCGACGCCACGCTTTTTCATACCAAATTTAAAGACAAAATCAGCGACCATACCATCTGTACCGCCTCGGCTACCCGGCAATGCCAATACAACGGCTATACCGCGGATAGCGTGTCGCAATACATTAACGTCGGGGATGCGGAGATCTACGGACTGGAGCTGAACGGCGACTGGCAGGTGACCGCAGCGCTGAAAGCGAACGCCAACTATACCTATACCCACAGTGAACAAAAAAGCGGTGAGTATAAGGGTTATGCGCTAAGCGATTTCCCCAGCAGTATGGCCAACGTTTCGCTGACGTGGAACACCGCTTCCGATCTTGAACTGTGGACCAAGGCGAGCTGGCGCAGCAGATCGCCGGATATCGGCAAGTCCAGCTCAACGGATGCCTATGCGCTGGTAGATCTAGGCGTGCGTTATCGCCTGAGTAAGCACGTCACGCTGATGAGCGGTATCTACAATCTATTTGATGTGAACCCGGTTTACACTACCGCTTACCGGCAGAAGGCGATGCTGGAAGGGCGACGCTATAATTTCGGCGGCCGCGTGGAGTTCTGAAAATCGTGCAGGGGCCTAATAGCCCCTGCGATAACATGCAAAAAAAGCTCTCAGGGCCTGAAGTCCAGAACCACATGACTGAATGTCTGATAGGTTTTTTCATCTGGCGCGGGCGGAATTTTGGCTTCTTTCAGCGCGGACATTACCGCCGCGCATAACGCCGGATCGCCGCTCTCGACCGCTGGATTATGCACCGTCCCGTCACGCTGTAGCGTTAAGCGCACCGAGCATTTTTGCCCCTGCCAGGACGCCGGCTGGTCTATTTTCGCGAAGATAGCCCTCTGAACCTGCGTCAGATAGCGTGAGACGTTGGCCTGCGGTGATTGATCTGAACCCGTTTGATAATCGCGAAACATCTTATCCACTTCTGCCGATACTTTCGCGTCTTCGGCGCTATCCGGCGCAGAAGCACTACCCGAGCAGGCGGAAAGAAGTAAAGAGAGAGTGCAAATGAGCACCGGGCGGATTTTCACGGACATGGTAATGCCTCCTTGCTGGTGATGATGCGTTTCTGACGCGAGACGGTTATCCTCTGTTATTCCGCGATATTATTCAAACGCCGATCGCCTGGTATGCGCTTTAAAGTGACACTGTCACTCATTCTTTGCCTTCGCCGCGGGCGGCTACGCCATCCAGTCGCGGATAATGTCTCCGTATAGCTGCTCAGCCTCCTCCAGCCGGCTGAGCAGGCAGTACTCGTCGGTCTGATGGGCCATAGACGGCTCGCCGGGACCGAGAATAATACAGGGTGGATCGGCCAATGCAGGCAGCAGCAGCGAGGCGTCGGTAAAGTAGGGCACCACGCGCGGTTCAATCGGCTTAGCGTGCAGCGGCTGGCAGCGCTGATAAACCTGCTTAATCCACGCATGATCCTCCCGGCTCAGTACGGCGGGCAGGTCGACCAGCGTGGATACCGTGACGCTTTCGCCAAGCAGCGTGGTCAAGCGCTGCCGGATAGTGGCGTGCTGTAAATTGGGCGCGCTGCGGATATCGACATCAAAACGCGTGCGGTCCGGCACGGAATTAATATTGAGTCCGCCTTCGATGCGTCCGACGTTGAGGGTGGGCTGCTTCATCAGCGGGTGCGCCGCGCCAGGGGAAAAATGCTGAATCTTACCCAGCGCATCCGCCGCAAGATAGATAGCATTTATCCCCAGCTCCGGCATCGCGCCGTGGGCGGTTTTTCCCCGCGTTTCGCAGCGTAGCCAGAGCGCGCCTTTATGGCCGATCGCCGGATAGTTGGCGGTGGGCTCACCGACGATCAGCGCGCCCACGTCCGGCAACGTCGCGGAGGCGATCAGCGCCCGTGCGCCGTCGCAGCCGGTCTCTTCTCCGCCGGTAATCAGCAATACCGCGCCGCGTCCGGAGAGGATCGTTTCCCGCTGATGAACGCAGGCGACGGCAAACGCCGCTATCGCCGCTTTCATATCGCTGGACCCGCGGCCATAAAGACGCCCGTCTTCTATCTGCGAGCCGAAAGGATCGTACTGCCACCGGGCATTTCCCAGCGGCACGGTATCCAGATGACCGGTAAAGGCCAGCGGTTTACCGGTCTTCGCCCCGGGCAGCCTGGCGATAAGATTGCAGCGTCCCTCGCCGAACGACGACAGCGAAACCGCAAAACCGCGATCGTTAAGCCAGTCGGCGAAGAACCGCATGCAGTCTGCTTCGCTGCCCGGCGGGTTGATGGTGTTAAAGCCCAGCAGCTGCCGGGCGAGCTCAAGGGTGGCAGCCATCAGCGACGTTCCGTCAGCCAGTCAAGGCAGTTAATCCACAGCTGGCGATAGCCGGGCCATTGAGCAAACTCTTCCGGCAGCCAGTGTGCCGACATATCGCTGGTCCACACCAGCGAGCGACCCTGCTGATACTCGCGAATGGCCAGCAGCGGATGACCGGTACCGGCGACCGTCGCCAGCAGTTTGCCTTCCGGATGCATTTCTACTTCGTTATAGCCCAGCAGCCACGGCCATTCGCCCGGAATATCGTTGAACAGGGCGTGGGATTCCGTCACTTCGGCATAGCAACCCTCCGGGGTTTCAATGCGATCGTCCCACGCCAGACAGCGGACCGGCAGAACTTTCTCCACCGCGGTATGGCGATAGCGCGCGCCGCCGTTAATCCCCTGGAAGCTGTAATAGCCGCCAATCATCATCAGCGAGCCGCCGCCGGCCACGTAGTCATGCAGTAGCGTCAGACGGTTGGCGGTTCGGCGGCTTTTCAGCCAGGTGTCCGGATGCAGCAGCAGCGTATTGGCGCCAATATCCGAAAGAATAATCGCATCCCACTGCTGCAGCGCTTCCAGCGTCAGCGGAAAGTCTGTCGCCGCCGCGTGGGCGGGCATATAGGTAATGGCGTAGGCACTGTCCGCGAGCGCGGCCAGAAAATCCGTTGCGCCGGTGTGCCAGGTGGCGGTGGCAAACTGGTCGAAGCCTTTAACGTGCGTTGAGGTGCTGGTCCAGGATTCACCGACCAGTAAGATTTTTTTCTGCATTATGACTTTCCTTTTATCCGCCAAAGACCCGTTGGGGATTTCCAATCATCAAGGTTTCAAGCTGTTCGCCGCTGACGCCGTGGCGCCGCAGGCGGGGAACAAAATGCTTGAGTATGTAGCCGTAACCGTGGCCGCCGTAGCGGGTGAGCATGGTTTTCAGGAAGATGTCCTGCGACAGCAGTATTTGCTGGATATAGCCGTCGTCAATCAGCTCGCGAATCGCGCGGGCGTTCTCCTCGTCGGAGGGCGACTGCGCCGACTCGTCGGCGTAGTAATAGCTCATGCCGATCATGTCGTATTCGAGAAACGCCCCGCGCTGCGCCAGCTCCCGCTGGTAGCGCTTATCGGCAAAGCTGGGATTCATATGGCACAGGACGGTATGGCGTAAATCGGCGCCTTCCTGTTCGAGAATATCCAGCACCCGATGGCCCAGCCGCTCCCAGCCGGGCAGATGGACCTCGATCGGCACGCCGGTCGCGGCGCTGGCCCGGCCCGCAGCGCGCAGCGATTTCTCCTCATCCGGGGTAAAGCGGCTCGAGATCCCGATTTCGCCGATGAGCCCGGCGAGCACCTCCGGTTTCTCCTCCGCGCCGCCCAGATCGTAAATCAGCCGTTCGGTCAGCTGTTCGATGCTGCTGGTTCTTACCCACTCGGGGTGCGAAGGTTCCAGATAGAGGCCGGTGCCCATAATAACGTTCAGACCGGTCAGGCGCGCGATGCGCGCCAGCGCGTTGGGATCGCGGCCGATACCGATATTGGTCGGGTCGACCACCGTTTCTCCGCCAAGGGCGCGATATTTCGTCAGCTCTTCAATCGCGACGTCGACGTCAAACAGCTGGCAGTTATCGCGGCTCATCAGCGGATTCAGCGACAGTTCGCCGAGGTTTTCCATTTTCACCGGCATTTCGGCAAGATGGCGATCGCTACAGCAGCAGGGCGGTACCCATTTGCCGGAGGCATCCAGCAGTATATGCTCATGCATCAGGGTAACCCCCATTTCGCTAATCGGCAGCGGGCCAAGCACCGTCATCACGTAACCGCTGCTGACGCCAAGCGGCAGCGGGGTGGGGTGGCGAAAAATTGATCCTTTCATCAGCTATCCTTTTGCCGCGGAGCGCGTGGGGTTGAGAATGCGGGTGTTCAGCCAGATCGCCAGCAGGATAATGGTGCCGGTGGCTATCTGGGTGTAAAACGGCGAAATATGCGACAGGATCAGCCCGTTCTGAATGACCGCAATCGACAGCGCGCCCAGCAGCGTACCGATAATGGTACCGAAGCCGCCAAACAGGCTGGTACTGCCAAGCACAACGGCAGCAATAACCTGCAGTTCAAAGCCTTCGCCCTGGTTGGAGGAGCCGCTGCCGAGGCGCGCGGTAATGATCATCCCCGCCAGCGCGGCGGCCATCCCGCTGATGATATAGACCTTCATGGTGACCGCTTTGGTATTAATGCCGCTGCGTCGCGCGCCTTCGGCGTTAGCGCCGATAGCGGTCACGTAGCGGCCAAAGCGCATATGATTGAGAACAATATGCCCGATAACCAGAATCATAATGCCGATCAGCGCGGGCATGGGGATACCGACTACCCACGCGCGTCCTATAAAGGTAAACAGGCTGTCAGCCGGAACCGGAATCGAGTAGCCCTGGGTGACCAGCAGCGCGATGCCGCGAACCACGGCCAGGGTGGCGAGCGTGACGATAAACGCCGGAATACCTTCATAGGCGATAAAGAAGCCGTTGATGGCGCCCACCAATCCGCCGAGCAGCAGGCCGCCGAGCAGTACCACCGGCCACGGCAGCCCCCAGTTATTCAGGGCGATAGCGGAAAGCGCGCCGACCAGCGCGAGGGTGGAGCCCACCGACAGATCGATACCGCCGGTGGTAATGACCAGGGTCATCGCCGTCGCGACAATCAGCAGCGGGGCGCTCTGACGGATGATGTTGAGCCAGTTGGTGCCGGTGAGAAAGTTGCTGGTGATCAGCGAAAACACCACGCAGCAGAAGACGAAAAATAGCGCGATGCTGACCACGCCGGAGTGGTTATGCAGCAGGCGGCGCGGCAGCGAATGCTGGATCATGCGGGAGCTGCTTAAGTTCATGATACTCATCCTGTTACCTCAATGTGCAGCCGCAGAGCGGGCGGTGAATTTTTCGCCCACAATCAGGTTAACGATATCGCTCAGGCTGGTGTCGGCCACCCGTCTGTCGGCGACGTTGGTACCTTCATACATCACCATGATCCGGTCACAGACCAGGAACAGGTCCTGCAGGCGGTGGGTAATCAGAATCACGCTCACCCCGCGAGCGGAAACGCGGCGAATAAGCTCCAGCACCGCTTCGACTTCCGCGACGGCCAGCGCGGCGGTGGGTTCATCCATAATCAGCACCTTCGGGTCAAAGGCCGCCGCGCGGGCGATGGCAATGGCCTGGCGCTGGCCGCCGGAGAGATTTCGCACCAGCAGCCGGGTATCGGGAATGGAGATCCCGAGCCCTTTTAGCATCTCCCTGGCATCGGCGTGCATTCTTGCCTCATCGAGGAAGGGGATACCGAGGAGTGATTTCATCGGCTCGCGGCCCATAAACAGATTGCCCGCGACGTCGACCGTGTCGCAGAGCGACAGATCCTGATACACCATCTCGATATGGCAGCGGCGCGAATCGGCCGGATTAGTAAACTGCTGCTGTTCACCGTCGATACGAATCGTGCCGCTGGAGGGGATCACCGCGCCAGAGAGCACTTTGGTCAGGGTCGATTTCCCCGCGCCGTTATCGCCCACTAAGCCCAGCACCTCGCCCGGAGCCAGCTCAAGGTTGACTCCGCGCAATGAACGTATCGACCCGTAGGTCTTGGTGATATTGATCATCTCCACCCTTGGCGGGGTAGTTTGTGGCTGCTGCATCTGATAACTCCCATCGCTGTTGCTGGGAAAATGTTCGCCATCCTGCGGGAGAGATGCTATCCGACACGGTTTACATGCTAGTAAACCGGTTTACCTGCGGAATAGAGCACTCGCCAGCACAGTCAGGACAAACGCTATGTAAGATATTTGTTCGCCAGTAAGAACATTGCAGCATCCGTGCCAGGGCAGGAACAACACAGCAGCCCTGTGATTTAACCTTATGTAATAAATAGAGTTTATTCATTACGCTCCGGTAAACCGGTTTACTGATTATAGTGAATAAAATGTTAATTGATCGTTTTTTGCGCCAAGAGTGGGCACATTTGCGCCATTTTGGGATGTGCTTAACAGATCTTGATCGAGTCGCGGCCAATCCACTCTACCGGCAGGCGGGTTTCCGCCGGGATGTCCCGATCGTCGTTCAGCAGACGCATCATGATGTTCACCGCGGTGCGGCCCAGTTCCCGGGCGGGCTGGCGGATAGTGGAAATCCGCGGCTGGGTAAAATCGGCATAGTTGGCGTCATCGAAGCCGACTAACGATAGCGCCTCCGGCGCCTGGAGCCCGCTGGCGCGCAGACCGTCGAGCAGGCCGAGCACCAGATAGTCGCTGGCGGCGAAGACGGCGGTCGGGCGAACCGGCTGGCTGAACAGGGTCCGCAGCGCTTGCTGGCCAAACTCGCGCTGGTAGTCACCGTACATCACCCATTCGGGCGGCCAGCTCAGGCCGGCCTGCTCCATCGCGGTGCAGAAGCCCTGATAGCGCTCGCGTACGCTCATCAGCTTGTCCGGGCCGCCGACGAAAGCGATATGGCGATGCCCGGCGGCGATCAGCTTTTCGGTGGCGATCCGCCCGCCCTGGACGTTATCGGCAAACACTTTCGGCACCTTACTGCCGGGAATATCTTCATCCAGCAGGACAATGCGTTCGTGACGCTGGACTTCTTTGCGCAGCAGGCCGTTATCGGGGCGGTTGGTGGTGAACAGCAGGCCGTCGACCTGGCAGGTATCCAGCCAGCGGATAAACTGGCACTCTTTTTCCGGGTTGTTGCGGGTGATACACAGCACCAGGCTGTAACCGCTGGCAGAAGCGGCCTCTTCGGCGGCATCGGCCAGTTCGGCAAAGAAGGGGTTGGTAATATCGGGGAGCACCAGGCCGAGCGTTTCGCTGCCGCCTTTGCTAAGACGGCGTGCCAGGCTATTGCCGCGATAGTCCAGTTCGCGAATGGCGGTTTCGATGCGATCGATGGTGTCCTGCGGTAGCACAATACTGTTGTTCATATAGCGCGACAGGGTTGCCTTCGACAGCCCCGCCAGCTTTGCCACATCGGATAACAATACGCGTTTTATACTCATTTCCTGCGCCATTTCTGCCAGAATCGGCTATCTGTAACATAGTTAAGCGCGGTGGATACAGCAATTTCTCTGCTAACAATAACCGGAAATAAATGCTTGACAAAATTTAATCTGCGGAGAATTGTATAGGCAGTTTACCGCATCATCCGGGAAGTCATTCCCAAACCCGTTTAACTCATTCCAGTCGCGCACCGACACGGACCGGTTGCCGGAATGAAATTAAGCAGGTATCCGCCGAACGGTCGATGATTGTTCTGGCCATATAGACGATATTTGCCCGCCAAAAAATAATCCTTCTGCGTTCGCATGCGGCGCGGAACTCTGCTGGCTATCAACTATTCCCGACGAGGATACTGATGATGTTATTTCACACCGGAAAACTGCGTTTACTTGCTGTTGCCACCACGATGCTGGCATCAATGAGTTTTATTTCTGCCGCCGGCGCCGCCGGTCCGACTTATGCGCTGGTACAAATCAATCAGCAGGCCCTGTTCTTTAATCTGATGAATAAAGGCGCGCAGGATGCGGCCAAAGCCAGCGGCAAGGATCTAGTTATTTTTAACTCTAACGATAATCCCGTGGCGCAAAACGACGCGATAGAAAACTATATTCAGCAAGGCGTTAAAGGCATTCTGGTTGCCGCTATCGACGTTAACGGAATTATGCCCGCGGTAAAAGAAGCGGCCGCCGCTAACATTCCAGTGATTGCGATTGATGCCGTATTACCGGCCGGGCCGCAGGCGGCTCAGGTTGGCGTTGATAATATCGAAGGTGGCAGAATTATTGGTCAATACTTCGTGGACTACGTGCAGAAAGAGATGGGCGGCCAGGCGCGGCTGGGTATTGTCGGCGCGCTGAACTCGGCCATTCAGAACCAGCGGCAGAAAGGGTTTGAAGAGACGCTGAAAAGCAATCCGAAAATTACCATCGCTAACGTCGTCGACGGCCAGAACGTACAGGATAAAGCAATGACCGCAGCGGAGAACCTGATTACCGGCAACCCCGATCTGACGGCGATCTATGCCACTGGCGAACCCGCTCTGCTGGGTGCTATCGCCGCCGTGGAAAACCAGGGGCGCCAGAAAGATATTAAAGTCTTTGGCTGGGATCTGACGGCGAAGGCGATTTCCGGTATTGACGGCGGCTACGTCACCGCCGTTCTGCAGCAGGACCCGGAAAAGATGGGGGCCGAAGCCCTGAATGCGCTGAACGCTATCACCTCAGGTAAAACCGTGCCGAAAACCATTCTGGTTCCGGCCACGGTGGTAACCAAAGCGAACGTCGATACCTATCGTTCGCTGTTCAAGTAGGTCAGCGCGCGCCGTTCACGGCTAACAGAGCGGTGAGTTCGTGGCCGTCGGGAAACGCGCTGAGCGTCCCCCGACGGCTAACGGTAATGGCGGCAGCGCGGCTGGCGTGCGCCAGCGACAGCCTATCCGGCGCGACGCCGCGCAGGATCGAGGACGCCAGCATCACCGCGAGGAACGTGTCGCCAGCGCCGGTGGTGTCAAGCGTCTCGGCGGGGACGGCGGGGCAAAACTGGCGCTGACCCGCCTGAACCAGCCAGGCGCCTGCCGCGCCCTGGGTTACCACTAAGGTTTTCGCGCCGTAAGGCTTAAGCTGCTCGGCCTCGGATTCATTGACCACCGCGATGTCGATGAGCGGCCACAGATGGCAAAAGTCAGGATTGACAGGCGAGGGGTTGAATACCGTTGTCATACCGCGGGCTTTGGCGAACTGGAACAGCGCCCGGGTTTTATCCAGGGAGAAATTGCCCTGCTGTAGCAGAATATCGCCCGCGGCGGCCTCCGCCATATGCGGAATAATATCATCAAGGCTGAACGTATCGGCTGCAGCCGTCGTGGTAATGATGGCATTGTCGCCATCAGCGCTATTTAAAATAATCGAGGTGTCGCTATGTTGATTGAAATGGCCGTCGGGTAGTAGCGTCAGTGGTTCATTTTTTATCTGCTGACGGATCCACTCGCCGTTGCTGTCATTTCCCGTGGCGGCAATTAATCGCGTGTCGATTCCGCAGCGGGATAATATAATCGCCTGATTCGCGCCTTTACCGCCGATATCCTGCGAAACTTTAATGCCGTGAATGGACGCGCCTTTTTTCGGTATATCCGGAATGGACCAGGTTTCATCTACGGTAATATTACCAGTAACGTAAACACGCATAGTGTTCCCTTAACAGGATGGATAAGATGGTTTCTATCTCAGCAGAAAAAACGAATGCAATACAAGCTATTTTTTCACGTAATAAAGTTGTTATTGGTGTTATTCATTGCGATCCTTTTCCCGGCACGCCGAAATATCGAGGGAAATCAGTCTCCGGTATTGTTGAACGTGCGCTTCGCGATGCCGAAAATTATATTTCGGGCGGCGTTCACGGCCTGATTATTGAAAACCATGGTGATATTCCTTTTTCCAAACCTGAGGATATCGGTCATGAAACCTCTGCGCTGATGGCGGTGATTACCGAGAAAGTTCGCGAGCGTTTTGGTGTGCCGCTGGGCATTAATGTCCTGGCGAACGCGGCGATCCCGGCGATGGCGATCGCCCTGGCGGGCGGGGCCGATTTCGTCCGCGTAAACCAGTGGGCCAACGCCTATATCGCCAACGAAGGATTTATTGAAGGAGCGGCCGCTAAGGCGCTGCGCTACCGCAGCATGCTGCGCGCTGAACATATTCGCGTCTTTGCCGATAGCCACGTCAAGCACGGTAGCCACGCCATCGTTGCCGATCGTTCGATTCAGGAGCTCACGCGCGACGTGGATTTCTTCGAGGCCGACGCGGTAATTGCGACCGGCCAGCGCACGGGCGATAGCGCAACGATGGAGGAAATTGACGAGATCCGCGCGGCGACGGAGCTACCGCTGCTGGTGGGCTCCGGGGTGACGCCCGCCAACGTGAGTCAGATCCTCGGGCGGACCCAGGGGGTCATTGTGGCCAGTACGATGAAGGTCGATGGCGTCTGGTGGAACGATGTTGAGCTGGCCCGGGTGAAGCATTTTATGTCGGTCGCTCAGGCCGCGCTGGAGGATGCGTAATGGAAGCGTTTAGCGAACGCCTGCTGCGTGAACATCAACCGGCGTGGCAGGCGATGCAGCAGCACCGTTTTGTGACTGATATCGAACAGGATCGTCTGCCGACAGCCGTCTTTAACCGCTATCTGGTGTTTGAGGGCAACTTTGTCGCGACGGCAATCGCGATTTTTGCTCTCGGGGTTAGCAAGGCGCCGGGTATTCATCAGCAGCGCTGGCTTATTGGCGTCCTGAATGCCCTGGTTGACACGCAGATTGCATGGTTTGAACAGGTGTTATCAGAACGGCGGATAACTCCCGCTGATTATCCGGACGATCTGCCCGGCGTGCAGCGCTTTCGCGACGGCATGCTGCGGACGGCCCGGCAGGGAAGCTATGAGCAGATCGTTACCCTGATGTTCGGTGCGGAGTGGATGTATTATTTCTGGTGCCGACGGGCGAGCGAACATCGCCAGAGCGATGCTGACGTGCGCCGCTGGGTGGAGATGCACGCGGAGGACGAATTTTATCAGCAGGCGCTCTGGCTGAAGAACGAACTCGACCGCTGCGCCATGGCGCTAAGTGAAAGCGAAAAGCAGGCGCTGTCGGCGCTTTACGGTGATGTGCTGCAGTGGGAAATTGATTTCCATCACGCTGCGTACGAGGAGTAGTCGTGCGCTAAACAAAGGGGGCGCCGAAGCGGCGCCCCCTGAACGTTGATACTATGATTGGACGCATACTCAGGTTAATCACCGTTTCAGGGAAATCATGAACTATCAGGATGAATTGCAGAGATTATTGTTAAACGACCCGATAAGAATGAACGCGCTGTACGCCGTTCAGGCGCTGGAACTCAGCGATGGCTGGATTGGCGCCGGCTTTGTCAGAGATGCGGTCTGGGATCATCTGCACGGCTACGGGCAAAGGCCAGTTTCGGGTGACGTGGATGTTGTATGGTTCGACGCGAAAAGCGGCAGCGCCGCCGACGATAGGGCACTGGAAGAGAGGCTGAGCCAGCAATCATCCGCCTTTAACTGGTCGGTGAAGAATCAGGCCAGAATGCATCAACGTAACGGTAATAAACCTTATCACTCCACGGAGAATGCGTTGCTGTACTGGCCTGAAACGGCGACGGCTATCGCGGTCAGAATGGGACGTTCAGGGCTTATTGAGGTTATCGCGCCCTACGGGCTGGACGATCTGTTTGCACTCCGTCTGCGGCCCACGCCGGTATTTGCGCAGCATAAGCTGGCTATTTTCAGCCAGCGCGTCGCGGAAAAACGCTGGCTGCAGCGCTATCCAGGCCTGCAGCTGATTGTCCCGACCTGAGCCGTTTTCGCCATCACTGCGGGTTAACGCCTGATTTTATGTCATGCCCACTGGGCAGAGTACCGATTTTCCTGCCGTATCCGGGCAAATATCCTGCACGTTGACGCTTATTGATTATACTTTGATGGCAGGTTGTGCTGCTTCAGGCGGTTGCCGCTCTGGGGTGGCAGAACCGACATCCTGGAAATGGGCTTAACCGGTCTGATGAATATTTGATCGTGAAACAGTAATGGAGGTATGGAACGATGGGATTATTAAATTTTGTCAAAGAAGCGGGCGAGAAAATATGGGACGCCGTCTCCGGCGGCAGCAAGGAAGATAAGGCCGACAAGCTGAAAAAACATATTGATGGTCTTAATCTGCCCGGTGCCGAAAAGGTCAATATTGATGTTGCGGACGACGGCACCGCGACGGTTACCGGCGATGTCGGTTCGCAAGAAGATAAGGAAAAAATTCTGGTGGCGGTAGGTAACGTCACCGGCGTTGGTCAGGTTAATGACAGCGTGAAGGTGACGCAAAGCGGGGCGGAAAGTCGCTATTATACGGTGAAATCCGGCGACACCCTGAGCGCCATCTCTAAAGCGATGTATGGCTCTGCTAATGACTACCAACGTATTTTTGAAGCCAACAAACCGATGCTGACGCACCCCGATAAAATCTATCCGGGTCAGGTGCTGATTATTCCGGCGAAGTAAGCGCTGAATTCCTTCGGCAGCAGCAGGCCGATGGAATTATCTTCAAGGCCGGCCAGTGACAATATAGGTTTTGTTGCTGGCTGGGGTTGTCCCAGGCGTTTTCCTGACGTCAACGAGTTAAATTCGGTGATGACAGGGATGCGATTATTGCATCCCTGTATCGTTGGATCAGAAGAAATCAATTCGCGTATTGATACCGACGGTGCGGCCCATATTAACCTGCGCGACGGCGCTGCTGCCGTTCATATATCCATAGGTACGGTAACGACGGTCGAACAGGTTATCGACATAGACGGAAATATTCATCCGTTCCGTCGCCTGCCAGCCAATGCTGCTGTCCAGGGTGGCGTAGGCGCCTTGCCGCAGCTGGTTGTCGCCATCGAAATAGTGCGGCCCCACCAGATTAACCGCCAGCCGCGGCATCAGTGCGCCATAGCGCGTATCAATCACGCCATTCACGCTGCTTCCCGCGCCGTAACGCGGTACGAACGGCACCCGGTTGCCGTGGTACAGCTCGCTGTCGTTGGTGAATTCGGAACGGATCATGTTGCCATTGATATCCCATGACCAGCCGGGGGCAAACCGCCATTTCGCTTCCAGCTCAACGCCGGTGGCGTCGGCTCTCCCCGCATTGCTTAAGGTCTGCATTCCGACCGGGCCAGAGTAGAGCTGCATATCTTTGGTGTGGGTATAAAAGGTGGCGGCTTGCAGCGTGACATCGGCGGTGTCGTAACGGGTGCCAATTTCATAGTTGATGGATTTTTCCGCGTTGAACGGTTTGGCATCAAGACCTGCGGTAGGCACGATATTATATCCGGAAGGTTTATATCCCTGGGCGACGCGGGTATATACTCGCCAGTCGTCGGTCAGCAGATAGCCTGCGGAGAGCTGTCCGAGCACCCGGTCGTCATTGCTTTTACCCTGGTCGCCAAATGGGTTTCCCAGCATGCTGCCGTGATACTGCGTGCTGGCTTTATCATGCGAGAAACGCACACCGCCGCCGATGTCAAAACGTTCGGTTAAATGCCAGGTCAGATCGCTGTAGGCGGCAAGGGTTTCAGCGGTGGTATAGCCGGTGCTGCTTAAATAGGGCATCGTCGGCATATCGTAGGCGGAATTTAGCTTTTCGCGGGTGTTCTGCCGGTACAACCCAAATACCATATCCACGGTACGCGTATCGCCGAGGGTGGCGGCGCGTAGCTCCTGTACATCCTGGTTCCAGCGCTGGGGCATATTGACGATCAACGAGCCGGAAGGGAAGGTCCGGGAATAATTCTGCTGCTGCCAGGCGCCGATCAGATTGAACACCCAGTCATCGGTAGTGTATTTACCGCTTAGCGTCTGGCTGTCAGTACAGCGCCGTAGGTACGGGTCCGGTGAACCCTCGCCGAGAGATAGCGTACGGCTCTTGAGATCATTCCATGCCACGTAGGCATCCTGTGTAGCGCGAGTGCATTCGCGCGAGGCGGAAAACCCCATTTCCCAGGGCTGGTCGTCCGGCGCCAGACGCAGTTTCACATTCCCGATACTGGCGCGGGTACCGCCTAAATCATCGCTACCGGTCGAGGGGTTAATCATCTCGCCGTCATCAACCTGGCGTAAAAGGGTCACGCTGCCGTATAACAGGCCATCCTGAATCGGGCCGCTCAGGTTGAGTTTGCTTCGATAACTGTCACGACTGCTGACGCCGCCTTCAATATAGCCGCGCGGCGTGCTGTCCGGCTGCTGGGTGACGATGTTAATGATCCCGCCCTGGGCGCTTTTGCCATACAAGGTGCCCTGCGGTCCTCGCAGCAGCTCCACGCTTTGCACATCGGTCAGCGCCTGGATGGTGTTGGTCGAAAGCTGCGGGACGCCATCGACATACAGGGTAACGGCGGGGTTATAAAAGTCCTGGGCCGAAGAGATGCCGCGTAGGGAGATCGTTGAAAAAAGCATGTTGCCGCTATTTTCAATATTCAGCCCAGGCAACACTCTGGGGAGTTTGTCACTGGCGGTAACGCCCGCGTCGCTTAACTCCGTCGCGCTGATAACGGTAGAAGAGACATTATTGGCTGATGCCGAGCGGGAAGACTGTTTGCTGGCGGTGACCACCAACGTGCTTTCGTCTTGCTGTGAGGTTTGGCTATGAGCAGCGGCCGGGAGTAAAAATCCCCCCAGAACCAGAGGATAAAACCGTGTCATTTTCATTGTTATGAATCCCTGAAAAACGGCGAGACGCCAAAATACCGATAATGGTGAATTGAAAATGATAACTATTTCTAATTGCACTGCTACCCGAAACGGGTTTATTTCCACCTGTTTCGGGTAGCGGGGCGCTTATTGGGCTGAATGGCGATAACGCTCAATGGCGAGCGCCGTCAGGCGCTTTTTATCTACCTTGCCGACGGCGGTGAGCGGCCAGTGGGTCAGAAACTCAATTTGATCGGGAATCTTCCACGCGCTGATCCCCATTCGGACCAGCTTTTGACGCAGCTGTTGATAGTCAGAGGGAGTGCGTTGCGCGATGATAAACGCGCATATCCGCTCGCCAAGCAGCTTGTCCGGCGCGGCGACCACGGCGCAATCCTTTACGTCTTCCAGACGCATCAGCACCGATTCCACTTCCGCAGCGGCTATTTTCTCTCCGGCGCGGTTGATCTGCTCTTTTATACGCCCCTCAACGTACAGATTTCCCGCCTCATCGAGCCTGACATTGTCGCCCGTACGGTAAAATCCTTGCGCGGTAAAGGCCCGCGCATTGTGCTCGGGAGCGCGATAATAGCCCGTAATAGTATAAGGACCGCGCGTTAATAACTGTCCCGTTTCGCCGGGCACAACGTCGTTCTCCTCTTCGTCAACGACGTGAATTTCATCCAGGGGAGACATAGGGCGCCCCTGGCTGTGGAGAACGGTGGCCAGAGGATCGTCCAGCCGGGTAAAGCAGAGCAAGCCTTCCGCCATACCGAATACCTGTTGCAGGGGACAATCAAACGTCGAGATAACCTGCTCAGCAAGCGTTGGGTCAAGCCGGGCGCCGCCCACCTGAATGACGCGTAGCGAAGAGAGATCGCTGTCTTCCCACTCTCTGGCCTGCACCCAGAGCTGCGCCAGCGCCGGTACCAGGGCGACGTGGGTCACGCCTTGTTCAGCGATTAAAGGCATCACCTCATCGCAGCTGGCGCTGTCGGTCAATACCACTTTTCCGCCGCAGGCAAGGGTTCCCAGAATACCGGGGCAGGCCAGCGGAAAGTTATGCGCCACGGGGAGGACGGCGAGATACACGCTCTGTGGCTTAAGGCCGCACAGTTCGGCGGAGGCGCTGAAGTTATAGCTATAGTCAGCGTGCCGTCGCGGGATAAGCTTTGGCGTCCCGGTGGTGCCGCCTGAGAGCAGCAGCAGCGCGGTGCCGGCAGCATCGGGCTGCGGCCACGCCTGCCGTTCGCCGCGCAGCGAGAAGAGCGGCGTAAAATCGTCGCCTTCGGTCTCACCTGCGACCAGAACTTGCCGCAGGCAGGCGTGTTTGCGCGCCATCTGGCGGGCCAGGTCCGCGTGGCTTTCTCCGTGAATCACATAAGCGGCCGGTTGCGCCAGCGCCATCAGCGCGTCAATATCCAGCGCCCGCTGCGAGGGCATCGCCAGAACAGGGATAGCGCCCAGTCTTAACAGCGCGAACAGCAGGATCACAAATGCGTTGCCGTTGGGGAGCTGGATAAGCACATGTTCTCCCGGACGCAAACCCAGCGAGTCTAACCCTGCAGCAAGCTCATCGACCCGAAGATCGAGCGCGCTGTAGGTCAGCGAGCCTTTGGCATCAACGACAGCAATTCGCGAGGGATAGCGAGCCGCCCAGTGGCGCAGCTGTTCAGCAATGGGGAAGGGATACTGTTTTATCAGAGAATCAAAGGAAGAGTGCATGCGTCACCTTTCTGAAGTGCAGGACCGATTTTGCAAAGCGGTCGTCGCAGAAAATACGTGGGGAAAATGGTGAATAATCTGCGTAAAAAAGGCCCTGGATTGTTGCAGCAGATAAAAATGGTCGCCGTCAATCACCACCTCGCCTGCGATATGGTTCAGCCACGGACGCCAGGCCTCCATCTCCGGCCGGGAGGCTTCACGATCGCGGCTGCCGCACACGAGCAGCGCAGGCGTGCGCAGCGGCGGAAAATCGTCGAGCGAGTCGTAGTGATAGTGCTCAGTAGCGTAAAAATCAGCGCGCAGAAGAGGAAGAAATAGCGACAGTAGCTCCTTGTTTTCCTGTAGTTCAGGCGAACATCCGCCGATATCGATCAGTTCAGCGATAAAGTCGGCATCATCGCGGTCGCTGAGCCTGCGCCGGGAATGCAGATGAGGGGCATGGCAGCCGGAAATAATCAGCCCTTGTGGGGGAAGCCCCCGTTGTTCCAGAAGCCGGCAGGTTTCAAACGCCACCTGCGCGCCCATGCTGTGCCCGGCAAGTAAAAGCGGGGCGTCAGGCGATACGCTCTCTTCCAGTTCGTCCGCCAGCAGCGACGCCAGTTGCGTAATGCTGCTGAGCGGCGCCAGATGGCGCAGGCGATCGCGCCCCGGCCAGGTCACCAGGGAAAGCGCGATCTCCGCCATGGGGTGGTCTCGCCAGCGGCGAAACGCGCTACTGCTGCCGCCCGCGAAGGGGCACATCACCAGATGCGCCGTACTGGCGTTGCGGGCGGGCCATAACGGTATACACATGGCAGATTGCATCACCGGGACTCCTCATCGTGGCGGTAGAAAGCCGGTAACCGGTCGTGACGCGGCGGCGTCAGATGTCGGATCTCCGCATGGCCGGTCTTACGTAAAATCTGCTGCCATAACTGTGATAACGCGAGCTGATGAGCGGAGTGGCAGGCCGCCGGCAGATTTCCACCCGCCAGATGGCAGCGCAGCTGCTGTAGCAACCTACCGACCCCCTCCGGTCCGGCGGTTTCACAGCAATCACGCCAGCTCAGGGGAGCCGCGCTGCGCGTCTGGCCCGGCGGGTCGCGCAGGATCTCCGGCCTGCGGTAGAGACTACGAACATTTGCCTGATGTTCTGCGACAAACAGGCTGGATGACCAGACCACGGGGCCGTAGCTTGCCTCCAGCGAAAGATGACCTTCCGGCCAGCCCAGCAGCAAACGGTGCATAATCAGGCTGTGCATATCAGGATCGTCAGGATCGAGATAGCGCTGAAGTAGCAGACAGGCTTCTCCCGCCGGCCAGAAAAGTCTCAGACAGTGAAAGTCGCTAAAGCTACCGACCACTTCGCACGCCACGCTGGCGGCATCAACCTCTAGCGCCAGCAACAACAAATCCAGCGTGGAGTAGAGCAACTGTCGGCTGGTGGTTGCGTGAGCAACCGACGGCGCCTGATCCAGGCTGCGACGTAACCGCTGCGCATCCCCGAGCCAGGCGCGACCCGCACGCGCGTGCGGATAAAACGTGTTGACCCAATAGCAGCGGCCCCGTTCCTGCGCCAGCGCTTGTAAAGAACGGACGTCATCCGGGTGGAGGGGATGTTCCTGAATCACGTGCACGCCGCGGGTCAAAAAGTGCCGGGCAAGCTGGGTTCCGCTCCCGCCGGCGACGGTTGAGCGCACGACGATACAGGCGATATCCGGCATCTCGGCGATCTGTTCCGGCGAGGTATACAGCGGGATTCCAAACGCATAGGCCAGCTCTCTCGATCGCGCGCTTCCCTGGGACAGAAGACCAACCAGTTCCAGCCCCTCCTGGGGCTGCATAAAGGCGTTGAGGTACATTTCGCCAAATTTAGCGCCCACAATCAGTACGCGTTGCTTAGGGGCGGCGGACGGCATCATAACGTGTTCTCCGGTTGCGTTGAGGTTGCGCCGAGCCAGCGCTTTATATGCTGCGCACAGGTCTGAACGTGGGGGGGCTCCAGCATGATTTGCCAATGGCTGGCTTTAATCGCATAGCTGTCGGCGCGGTCTATCCAGGGTTGCCATTCGGTTTCCGCTGGCGTCCAGCGCGCGGGTCTCATCGCGGCATGCACGATGAGACAGGGGAGCGGAACGGTTTCGTCCGGCGTATGCTCGGTCAGTAAGCGCAGCAGATGCGCGATGTTGTCGATCCACGCTTCCGCCGCCTGTAGCGTCAGGTTTTGCGCCATCATTCCCGCCGTTCTGGCAAGGTCGATAAAATAGGCAAGCTGGCGGTCGGGCGTCAGCCGATCGAAATGTTCCGGCAGCGCCAGCGGCGTATCTCCTTCGGCTAACAGCCGCAGCAGGGCCGTCCGGTTTGCGCAACGAAAATCCTGTCGACACACGGGATCGATTAACGCCAGCCGTACCTGCTCGCCTTTGGCATCCAGGCGCTGCGCGGCGCCCGCCGCAAGAAAAGCGCCATACGACCAACCCGCCAGAACATAAGGGCCGTGCGGCTGCTGGCGGCGGATACTCGCGACATACTCATCGATCATCCGATCAAGCGTGGCAAAACGCTGCGGCGATTTTGCCTGCAGGCCGAAAACGGGCATATTCAGCGCGCTGGCGAGCGGCAGCCAGGCGCTGATATCGCCGTCTGAAGCATGGAAAACAAACAACGTTTCGCCGCCACCGCCCTGGCAAATGGGCACAGGATTCTCCTCTGCCGACGAACAGGCCTGCAGATGGGCGCAGAAGTCGCTGAGCGTTGAATGGGTGAACAGATCCTGAAGGCTGGCGCTGGCAATTCCTCTGCGGTTCAGCTGCGCGACCATCCTTGTCGCCATCAGGCTGTCGCCGCCCAGCGCGAAAAAGTCGTGATGTCTGGACACGGGGCGAGACAGCAGCGTTTGCCAGAGTTCAGCGACCTGTTTTTCCAGCGCCGGATCTCCCCCGGAGCTCGGTGTCGATTCGGCTGGCGCAATCTGTGCGTCAGGCGGGGCCGATAGCGGAGTAAATAACGTTTCTCGCTGCCGGATCTGCAACGCGGGCAGGGTGGCGCCAAAACGCTGCTGCAGATAGCGGCTCATGGCTGCTTTATCCGGGCGATTCACCCCAGGCGAACGTGCGACCAGCAGATGCTGGCGCAGCGGCGACGATTCCTGCGGCGGCCAGGCCAGTTCGTTGGCAAAACCGGCCTGCACAAGCACTTCCTGCCATGCCGAACGGGTGAGCATAGGTTTTTCATCCCGGCGGCGGAAATCGCGGTATCCGCTTAACCCTTCGATAAAGCCGACGCTCGCCAGCTGGAATACGCTGTTTCGTTCCGTCGCTTCAACGATCAGCAGACGTCCGCCGGCTTTCAGCAACCGCTTTAATCGGCGCAACGACTGTACGACATGGCTGGCGTCGTGAAGCACGTTGACGGCAATAATCAGGTCGTAACCCGCCTCGGGGTGGGCGGTAAAATCCAGCGGCTGGTTGATATCGAATAAGGCGTAAGACACCCGCGATTCATCGTGGAAACGGGTTCGGGCGTCGTTGAGGAACTGCGCGGAGACATCCGTGAAGTGGTATGACAGCCGCGTGTTTCGCGTGGCCTTCAGCACCGGTTCCGCGGTGGCTGCGGTTCCGGCGCCCACCTCGAGGATCCGTTCTGCGCCGCAAAGGGCGGCAATCTGCGCGGTATAGCGATTCAGACAAGCGCTGGCGGGGTTTTCGCGATACAGCGCGTCGGTTACGCGCAACGACTCGTTGAACAGCAGTTCCAGCGGCGAACACTGCCCGGAGAAGAGGTCGTCGTGCCGGGCGATGCAGGCGTCAAGATACTGCGCCAGCGCCTGGCTCCAGTGGGTTTGCGGGCAAGCTTCGTGAGGTTCGGGAATTTCGCTGAGCGGAATGCGGCAGCGCCAGCTATCCCCCTCGCGCACTAACCATTCTCTTTCCGCCAGACACTGCAGCCACTGGCGTAGCAGGCGCCGGTGTGACGCTTGCGCGCCCAACGCCTGTACTATTTTGCCAAATGGGTGGGCAACCTCCGGGGTGGTGAACAGACGGTGGCGATATAGCGTTGCGGCAATCCCCTGCAGCGCACGCGCCTCCAGCCAGCGCCAGGTCGCTTCCAGCTCGTCAAGTTGCGTCTGTTCAGGCAACGGCAGCGCCAGTGAGGCGAGATCGTGCTCATCATGTAACGGCGCTGAGGGCGGTGGATCCTCGGTCATAACGATATCCAGGGTTAACGCGCCATTTTCGCTTAATTCCGCTCTGGCCTGTTGGATGCAGGGGTATTCCTGCGCCGCTTGCTCAATATCCCGCAGATCGTAGTCTGTCTGCGCGTTCAGCGGCCAGCGGCGGCGGGGAATGTGTTCGGCAATCCCGCTGTCCATGGTCTCCAGGACTTCAGGGGTGGCAATGGCGGCCTGCAGGATGGCGCAGTAGTCATTAAACATCGCTTCAGCCGCGCCCGGTTCCAGCACGTTATCCATGCAGTACCAGCTAAACGTCAACGCGCCATCGCTCTCCATCACCTGATGATCCAGCCAGACCTGCGGCGTTTGCGTAAAGACATAGCAGGGTTCGCCGAACAGATGACTCATTGCCCGGTCGATAGCCATTCCTTCCAGCGTCATCCCCAGCATGCTGGTAAACACCACCGGCATCAGCGGTTGACGCTGGGATCCGCGCTGGCGCCCCAGCTCGCGGATCGCCTCAACGCCGTTCACTTCGCTGTGCGCCATGTTTTGCCAGAGACGCTGCTGGGTCCGTTGCATCTGCTCCTGCAGCGTTAGCGGCGTTGAGAAGTTAAAATCAACCAGCGTGACGGAGGTAAAATCCCCGATCAACTGATTGATTTGCGGGTGGATCGGCTGGCGATTGAAGAACGTCAGGTTCAGCGTAAATGCCGTGGTACGGCTCCAGCGCTCAAGGGTGGCGGCAAACAGCGTGAGCAGCGCGGCGGAGGGGGTGACGCCCTGCTGCTGCCAGCGTTGTTTCGCCGCCTGCCACTCTTGTCTATCAAGCGTCGAAGTGAACGTGGTGAAGTGCGGGGTTTCCGGCGGAGTCTCCACCACCGGCAGTTCCGGAGCTGAAGGCAGTTGCGGCAGTTTTTCCTGCCAGTAATCCCAGGCATCGTGCCATGCTGTTGTTTGTCGGCGCGCCTGTTCAGCCATCACGTAATCGCGGAAGGTGATATCGAGCGGCGGCAGCGTTTCTCCGCGCCATACCTGGGCCAAATCGTCCATCATGACTTTAAAGCTCTGCACATCGAACTGCAGAAGATCGAGGTTCATGTGCAGGCGGTAGCGGCAATCGTCGATTTCGCTGACCACCAGCTCAAAGAGCGGCCACTGGTCGGCAGGTAAAACGCGATAGCTCAGTTCATGGCGCCGTTTTTCCAGCGCCTGGCACTGCTCTTGCGGGGAAAGCGCGCGCAGATCGTCGCGCGGGATACGATACGTCGGGGTTGTCGCCAGAACGCGCTGTTGTCCATCTGCATCCACCACCATCCGCAGCATATCGTGGCGGGCAATGAGCTGGTTCCATGCTTTCTCCAGTACGGCGAGATCGAACTCATCGTGGCGTTTATCCCATTCAAACAGCACGTGACAGGCAACGCCGCCATAGCCAATAAGATGGGTTCTGCCCAACCAGTAGGCATGCTGAATCGGCGTCAACGGGAAGGGCGCGTAACGCTCAGCGGCATCGTGCTGCAACGCTTCCGGCGGCGATACGGCAGGCGCCGTCTCTGCCTGAGAACAGATAAGCTGTGTGAGCCCGTGCGGCGAGAGATCCTGCCACGCCCGTTCCGCGTTGATGCGTACACCCAGGTCATGTTGAATATCGCTGCTGAGTTCAAGAAAGAGCAGCGAGTCCATTCCCAGCTGTAACAGATCCTGATCTGCGTTCAGCGAAGCAGGATCGTTCAGTCTTAGCTGCACCGCAATGCGATTTTTCAGCCATGTCATCACCGCCGCTTTATCGCTGATGCTACCGTGAAAAGCATGGTTATCAGCGGGAGTCGCGGCCGGAATCGCGGCGTGTTCTGTTGCTGCGGCGTTAAACAGAGCCTGCTGCAGCGGGGGCATTTTGTCGGTGAAAACGCGCATGGCCAGTCGCCAGGCGGCGCCGCGCATCACCGCTTGTTCAAGGTGCCAGCGCCCCTCGGCATCGCTTAACGCGCCCATGCCACGATCGGCAAGGGTCGTCAGCATCTCTGTCGTAGCCGCCCGGCCGCTTTCTCCCCATGCGCCCCAGGCGATGGAGAGCACTTTCGGCGTATCAAGGGAGGAGAACTGCCGGGCGAGCCCGTCAAGATAACCGCAGGCCAGCGCATGGGCGCTCTGGCCTGGCGCGCCGAGGGCGGCGGCAGCGGACGAATAGAGAATCAGATAACGGGCGTCGTGGTTGCCCAGCGTTTGTAATAGCTGGCTTGCCGCCTGCGCTTTGACCGCGAAAACGGCGGCCAGCTGGTGGTCATCGAGTTCCTGCAAGGGCCCATCAGCCAATACGCCAGCGGTATGAATCGCTCCGGCAATGCCGCCGCTGGTCACCAGTTCATCAAGAACACGGGCCAGCTCTCCGGCATCACCCACATCACAACGGCAGACGCGAATCTCCACGTCCGCTGTGTCGCCTGGCCATGACGCATCCACGCGCGGCGCCAGTAGCGCGATGCGGCGCGCCCCTTTTTCTCTGAGCCAGTTCACGGCAAGGCGGCCCAGTCCGCCAAACGCCCCGGTCACCAGATGCCAGCGGTTATCGCCGGCAAACACCTTCGCCGGTAATTCGGCGGCGCATCCCGCATTGGGCGCCAGCGAAGGGAGCCAGAAGCCATTATCCCGGGCTGCAAGCCAGCGTTGTGACAATGAAACAGCGCTTAATCCTTGACGCAGCGTTTCCCACGAGGCGTTTTCAGCCATATCGATAGCGGCGATTAACCGTTCCGGCTGTTCGTTGGCCGCGACGCGAAGCATAGCCCACAGCGCGTGATGGGCCGCTGATAGCGCCTCGTTTTCCTCGATTCGCCACGCGCGGCGGGTGACGACAATCAAGCCGCCTGGGCTGGCGGTGAGCGCCTCTTTCACCTGTGTCGCTAACGCCAGCGTCTCCTCGCTCTCGTCGACAATCATCAGGACAGAAGGGGCCTGCGGATCGTGAAGAATGCCGTATTGCGCCAGCGCCTCTTCGTAGGCAAGGGTACCGGCGCTGAGGCGGAATACCAGCGGGCGGCTATTACTGTCGATGCTGAGGGGCCTCCAGCGCCAATGATAATGCGTCTGCGGCGCAGGAAGAGGCGCGTCGGGCGCCAGCGGCAGCCACTTGCCGTCTGGATGACGGGCTTCCACGCGCATCTCGCCGCGGGAAAAGGCTGCGTTTCGCCAGCTTAAGCGCACCTCCCCCAGCCATTGCGGGGCGGTAACGAGGGGCGGTTTCACGGGGGAATCGTCGCCGTGCCGCGCGGAGAGGCGCCGCCAGGCCTCCTGCCAGCGGGCGGTAAACCGTTCCGGCTGACCTGCGCAATCGGACCAGTCGGCGAGATAATCAGGGTTATCCGGCAACGTCTGTTCCAGCGCGGATTCTGATGACGTGGACATCTCCTGGCCGGGCAGGGTGGCGAGAATGATATGTTCGCTCATACCGGCGGTCGGGCTGTCGTCCTGCGGTAGCCACGCTATTTTGCAGAATCCGGCGCGGCGGCACTGCTGCTGCCACTGATGGGGGGTGAGGAAGAGCTCGCCTTCGCGGGCGTCGATATCCTGTAGCGGGAGGACCAGCGGGCCGAAAACGAAATCAAACAGACGCATTGGCTGGGTGATTTCGCGCATCAGCAGGCGCCCACCCGGCTTGAGCAAGGGACGCAGATTATCGAGGGTTTGACCGATATGGCGCGTGGCATGGATCACGTTAGCCGCGACGATAAGATCGTAAGACTGCGCCGCAAAGCCCTGAGACTGCGCCTCTTGTTCGAGATCCAGCTCGTCGTAATGCACAAAGTCATAGTCGGCGAATTTCTGCTGCGCGCGGCGGGTGAACAGTGCGGAGATATCGGTGAAGTGGTACTCCAGCGCCGGTACGTCTTTGAGTTCAGGCAGCAGCCATGCGGTGGTGCCGCCGGTTCCGCCTCCGACTTCAAGAATGCGCAGCGGCTGATGGGGCTGACGCGCCTGGACGATACCCCGTAGTACCCCGGCGGCAATCTGGTTGAAATAGCGGCCAAAGCTGAATTCCTGATATAGCACCTCTACGCCGTCGGAAGCGCCTTGCGGGAAGATAATCGCCACCGGCTCTTCCGCGCCGCTCATCATGTCGTATAACCGATCGCCGGCACGGGCGATGGTATCGGGGATAGCCTGATAACCTTCACAATAATCGGCGAGTTCCGTCAGCAGAATTTCCCGCTGCTGATGTTCAATGGGGCGGGCGCGGTAGTAGCGCCCCTCAGCACAGCGGTAGTCGCCGTCGACCACGCAGTTATTTAGCAGGCGCTGAAGCAGCTGCTGGTAGCGGGGCATCAGTCGTCCATGGCGCATAATGGTGATGGCATCCACGCCGTTATCTATCGCATCGCCCGTACAGCGTTGTACCAGCCGATCGACATAGATGGCGTGCAGTCGCGTGGCGCACTGTTTAAGCGCCTCCAGACGGGGGAGTTCGAGCGCTGTCGCGGCGCTGTTGGCCACCTCTAATCCAGCGGCAAGCACAGCATCGGCAGGCTCGCAGGCGGAGGTGGCGCGTTCTTTCCAGTAACGCTCGGTCGCAAACGGATAGCATGGCGCGGAGATACGTTGCCCATCGCCTGCCAGAAGATCGGCCCACGGTAAGGTGACGCCGGCCGCGTATAGCTGGAGAAGCGCCTGATTCAGGACAGCGCTCGCCTCCTGTTTACGCCGGGCGCTGGCTATCCAGTAAGCGTCATCGCGGTATTCGCGCTGTCCGGAGGCAATCAGCTGGGCGTCGGGCCCCATTTCAACAAAAACGCGGGCACCGAGCTTGCGCGCCGCCTGAATACTCTGAATAAAACGTACCGGCTGGCGCATATGGCGGCGCCAGTAATCCGCCTGGTTGAGCGTCGCCTCGTCAATGAGTTCGGCGGTAAGCGTGGAAATCAGCGGTATTTGCCCCGGCTCGGCGAGCAGACCCGCGCAGGCCTCCTGGAAGCGATCGAGTATTGGTTCAAGTAAAGCGGAGTGCGCCGCGCCGGTTACGCTCAGGCGACGATAGTCGATCTCGTGTTGCGAAAGCGCGGCGCAAAACTCCGCGATACGGGCTTCCGGCCCGGAAAAGACCGTATGCCGGGTGCCATTGTTGGCGGCGAGATCCAGCTCGAACTGACGGGCCAACGGCATCAGCGCCTCTTCTTGCGCAAATACCGCCACCATCGCGCCGCTTGCGCACAGCTGCATCAGCGCGCCGCGCCGACATACCAGCGGCATGACCTGCTCAATGGTATAGTGTCCGCAGACAACGGCAGCGGCAAATTCGCCGACGGAGTGACCCATGGCGAAGTCGGCCTTCAGTCCTTCAGCGCGCCAGTGGGCCGCCATCGCGATTTCGAACGCGACAATCGCCGGCTGGGCCCAGGCCATATTGTCAAGCTGCGCTGAATCGGGATTAAACATCGCTTCCCGTAGCGAAGGCGTGAGCATGTCGCGACAGGCGGCAAAACAGCGCTCCAGCGTATCGGCAAACGCCGTTGAGTGCTGGTACAGAGACTGGCCCATAGTGCGCCAGTGCGAACCCTGCCCGGTAAACAGCCACACCTGTTTGCCGCTGGCGCCGTGGCCGCTATAGACCGGCGAAGTCGATTTCGCGCCAGCCCAGGCGCTGAGCGCGGCGGCGGTGTCATGATTTAATGGCGCCGCCAGGCGGAAGGGAAGATCGAGACGGCGCGCGCGTAACGCCGTGAAGGCCAGATTGTTGGCATCCGCGTTCTCCCTAAGCGCCGCGGCATAGTCCGCTGCCAGCTGCCGCAACGCGGTGTCGCTGGCGGCGCTGAGCAACAGCGCGGAACTCTTGCTGCCGTCATCCGCGGCGGGGTAGCTTATGTTGAGTTCGTCGGGCAGCGAAGCGACGATCATATGGCAGTTGGTGCCGCCAATACCGAAGGAGGAGACGCCCGCGTAGCGCACTTCGTCCTGCCACTCCTGCGCCGTCACCGGCACGGTAAAGGGGCTTTCCTCGAGCTTAAGCGCCGGGTTTGGCGTGTGAAAATTCAGCATTGGCGGAATTTTTCCGCGACTGACCGCCAGAACGGTTTTCAGCAGTCCGGCAATGCCCGCCGCGGTATCCAGGTGACCAACGTTGCTCTTCACGGAACCCAGCGCGCAGCGCTGTTGCGGCGGGCGGGGAGCGTAGACGTTGCGCAGGGCTTCTATTTCAATCGCGTCTCCCAGCGGCGTGCCGGTACCGTGGGTTTCAATGTAGCCGATCTGCCTGTCGTCGATGGCCGCCAGCATTAACGCCTCTTCGATGACCGCTTGCTGTCCTGCCACCGACGGCGCGGTATAACCCACTTTTCTGTTTCCGTCGTTGTTGACCGCGCTGGAGAGGATCACCGCGATAATCGGATCGCCTGACAGCAGCGCGTCCTTCAGGCGACGCAGCACCACGCAGCCGAGACCGTTGCCGGCCCAGGTGCCCTCTGCCGAGGCGTCAAAAGGGCGACAGTGGCCGTCGGGAGAGAAAATCATCCCGGGCTGGTAACGGTAACCCGCCTGCTGGGGGAAGGAAAGCGCCACTCCGCCGGCTACCGCCATATCGGATTCGCCTGCGCGCAGGCTTTCGCAGGCCAGATGGACCGCAACCAGCGAACTGGAGCAGGCGGTCTGTACCGATAACGCCGGGCCGTGCAGATTGAGTTTGTAGGCCGCGCGGGTGGCTATATAGTCCTTGTCATTGCCCATCAGAGACTGCAGGCCCTTGACCTGTGCGACCTCTGTCACGTTCAGGGCTTCGCGGCCGGGATAGGTGCTCATCCGCGAAGAGGCGAAAACGCCGGTCTTATGGGGGACGGCGCCCGGGGCGTAACCTGCATGCTCCAGCGCATGCCAGACCGCCTGTAAAAACAGGCGCTGCTGGGGATCTATCGACTCCGCTTCCTGCCGCGAATAGCCAAACAGGGTGGCATCGAAGCAGTCAGCGTTGTCTAAAACCGTTCCAATATTGACGTAACAAGGATCGTCAATAATGGCGGTATCCAGCCCGGCGGCCAGAAGCGCTTCGCGCGTAAAGCGTCGGCTGCATTCGCGGCCTTCCAGCAGATTTCGCCAGAAGGTTTCGCCATCCGGCGCTTCAGGAAAATGGCAGGCGTAGCCGATGACTGCGACAGGTTCGCAGTCCGGGTAGCGTTGAGCGATCGATGCATCAATGGAATCTGCTGTTGGCGCAGAAGAGAAGCGCAAGTTATCCATAATCGGTCCCGTTTCCTAAAATTGACAAAGTCAGTGGCGCGCCATGCGTTGGCGATGGCGTCCGGGAAAAGTCAGTTTGTTTCGCGTCAAATGCGCCGCTGACGCCGGCGAACCGGCCGCACGCGTTTGGTTTTCTCCTCCAGGGCTACGCCAGCCAGATAATTGGCCAGCGCGACAGGAGAAGGGTGAGTGAACAGGTCAAGCAGCGTCAGGGCGGCGAATTCGTGACGTTGTAACAAGACGTGCAGCTGTACCAGATTCAGCGACGTGGCGCCCGCCTCAAAAAAGTTCTCTGCGGGTGCGACAGGCTCGCCAACCACCTCGCGAAAGGCGTCGCAAATCAGGCTGACGCTGCTCTCGTTCGCCGCGATCCGCGGCTGAGCGCGCTCAGGGCGCAGCCGGCGGGCGCGTCGCTCCGTGACCTTAAGCGGGGGAATCAGGTCGGCGAGCGGCAGCTGCCAGCTGCTGTCATCCTCCGCCATTCGGTTAAGCAACGCGCAATACTGTACAAACTGGCGCTCCACCTGCCCGTCAGGAAACAGGGCGGCGACAAAATCCCAGTTAAAGCGCAGTTCCCCTTCGGATTCATAAACCTGGTGATCGAGCCAGACCTGCGGCGTCTGGGATATACCCCACACCGGTTTGAGCAGATTGCGCCGGGCAAGGAAGTTGTCCTGCTCAAAGCCCAGCGCGCTGGTAAAGACGACGGGCATTGGGACAGCCGGTACGTTTTGCCGCCGCGCCAGTTGCCGCATCACGCGTATTGCCGACACATCGCGGTGGTTGAGGCTCTCGCTTAGTCGCTGCTGTAATAACCGCGCGCTTTGCAGCCAGCTCTCGCCGGGATGCCAGCTCAGCAGCATCAGCGAAGTAAAGTCGCCCAGGATCTGGTTGATTTGCGGGTGCAGCGGTCGTCTGTCGAAAAGCGTAAGGTTAAGCGTGAAATCGGGCTGTGCGCTCCATGCAGCAAGAACCGTTGACCACACGGATAACAGTACGGCCGACGGGGTGAGATGAGCGTCAGCCGCCCGCTGTTTCAGGCGACGCCAGCTCGCGCTGTCCATTGCCCCATTGAGCCGTGCGAAGCGCGGCGTCTCAACGTCCTGAGGCAAGCAGCGTAGCGGTAACGCAGGTGCCGGAGGAATATCATCAAGCTGCGTTTGCCACCATGCCAGAGAGTCGGGATTGGGCGTCCGCAGCGCGGGTTGCTGCAGATAATCCCTGAAGGTAACGGGAAGCGGCGGCGGCAGCTGCTGCGGATAGCGATAGCCGTGTTCCAGCTCTGACAACAGGATCTGCATGCTCAACCCGTCAAGCAACAGGTTATCCAGACACAGCCACAGGCGGGCGGGCATCCCGTCGACGAACCCGACCTGGAGATCGAATACCGGCCAGACTTCAGGGTTGAGAACCTGATGCGCCAGTCTGTCGCGTACCTGCAGCGCCTCTTCGGGGCTGTGCAGGATGTGCGCGGGTATCACCCACGGGGGAGTCTGTTCGAGAACCCGCTGTTGTCCATCCCGCACTACGGCGCGCAGCATATCGTGGCGGGCGATTAACCGGTTCCAGACCTTCTCCAGCCGGTGAATATCCAGATCGGCAATTTCAAATTCAACAAAGAAGTGTGAGCCTACGCCGCCAAGGGCAAAGCCCGGCTGACGCCCGACCAGGTAAGCCTGCTGCACATCAGTCAGCGCGAAAGGCCGGTAGCGTTCTTCAGGGGAGTGGACAAAGGGTTGTTCAACAGGGAGGTCGGTTTTACGCAGCGTGGCGGCAAAATCAGCCAGCCGGGGGTGATTAAACAGGTCGCTTAATCGTGCTTCATAACCCGCCTGGTGGAGCTGTCCGATCAGCCTGGTGGCTAGCAGGCTATCACCGCCATGCTGGAAGAAGTCGGTTTCTCTGCTGACGGCGCCCATTGACAAGAGCGGCTGCCAGATGACGGCAACCTGCTTCTCAATATCGCCCAGGGGTAAATCCGCTTCAGTCCGGTTTTCAGCTTCCGGGGTATGACAGCGCTTTAGCGTCTGATAGTCAATTTTGCCGTTCGCCGTCAGCGGTAAGGCGTCAAGTAAGAAGATCCGTTTCGGTACCATCCACCCCGGCAGACGTTCGGCGAGAGCGGACTGCAGCTGACGAGGATCGCGGCGTACCTGGCTAACGGGGCATTGTACGAGAAAGCGCTGCAATCCCTCGACTTCATCGCCGTGCTGGCAGTTGAAAGCGGCGGCGGTAAATATCGCCCCCCAGTCAGCGCTATTGTGAAGTAAGGCTTCGGGCTGACCATCGGTTAACAGAAGCGTGCTGAGCAGGGCGGAGGGCGTTAACTGACGAAACTCCAACACATAGAGCAGCGCGCCTGGAACGGCCAGCTGCTGTAATGCCGCGAGGAGCCCGGGCTCTTCCGGCAGCAGACGATGCAGGGCGTTATTCAGCCAGATAATGTCCGCCGAATGAGCATGCGCCGCCAGCGTGTCTGCACTCCAGAGGGCCAGACGGGCGTCAGACCACGGTGCAAGCCGCTGTCGGGCGCTCAGCAGCAGCTCCTGGCTGTGCTCAAGCCCGACATACTCAATCTCGTCAGCGCTGAGCCGGGTTAGCAGGCACTCTGCGGCGCGGGCGGTGCGGACACCCACCTCTAGCAGGCGTACCGGGCGCTGTAAACGCCGGGAAAGCTGTTGACAGATTGTCGCCAGTTCCTCGATATACAGGGCGCTGGCCGGATGGTCGAAAGCCAGACTTTCCGGCGACCACCGCGCATCGTTCAGTAATGACAGTTCGTGGCGAGCGCCGCGAAGGATCTGCGTTAAGGTGAGGTCATGCCCGCTGAAAGAAGGAGGGTCATTCTCCGGCGCTTCCCCCGCACAAACCTGATAACCCTCAGCGGCGGGCTGCAGTCGCTGTTGGGTCACGAGAAAGGCTAACCAGCGTTCCACCACGGCCCGCCAGCGAGGCTGGATAGCGAGAGCATTCATCAGGGGAAGAGGATCGGCGCCAGGAGTTTGACCCGGTTTCAGTTTTAACAGGCGATGCTGAAGAAAATCAGCGACCTGGCCGGCGGAGATTTCCGGGGGGCAGACACAGCAGGGCAGCGTTCCGGCAAGCCCGCGCCACTCCTGGGGCAGCGCCAGGTCCCGATGATGGGTAACGCAGAAAGCCGAACCCTGAGGCACAACCCAGGCCGCCAGGGTCTTTTCTTTTTCGCCGATCGCCACAACGGTTGACTGTTTCACTCCCGCCAGCTGGCTGAGCGCGCTTTCGATTTCACCCAGCTCGATGCGATATCCCCCGACTTTGACCTGCTTATCGCGACGACCGAGGAACTCTAACGTACCGTCTGGCCAGTAGCACCCGAGATCGCCGGTGCGATACCAGCGCGCGTTCGATTGCGTTACAAACTGCTGCTCGCTGCGTACAGGATCGTTAAAGTAGCCTTCCGCGACCCCGATACCGCCAATCCACAATTCGCCCGGTACCCAGTCCGGGCACTCCCGGCCCAGTTCATCCACCACCCGGTAACGTTGGTTGGCCAGCGGAAAGCCATAAGGGATGGCGCGCCAGTGGTCAGGGACCCGGTTAATTTCACAGGCGTTAGACCAGATAGACGCCTCGGTGGCGCCGCCCATGGCGATAAACTGTCCCTGGGGGCGGAAGGCGTGATAGCGGGCAGGGAGATCGAGGCCGATCCAGTCGCCGGAAAGCATGACCGCCCGCAGTTTCTCCGGCGCGGCGTCGGCGAAACCTTCACACCAGGTCAACAGCATATCGAACAGCGCCGGGACGCTGTTCCAGAGCGTAACCTGATGACGCTGGATCAATTCGCACCATGCGCGGGGATCGCGCCGTTGATTTTCCATAACGATAACCAGCGCGCCGCCGGCGCTCAGAACGCCAAAAATGTCGTAAACCGATAAATCAAAATGCAGGGCGGAGAGGGCCAGCACTCTGTCTCCGGGACCCACCTGGTAACGGGTATTGATATCGCAGCAGGTATTCAGCGCTGCACGGTGAGAAATGACCACGCCTTTCGGCGTGCCGGTCGACCCGGAGGTATAGATAATGTAGGCCGGCTGCGTCGGCGCGCGCGCCGTCTGGTCGGCTAGCGGCTCCGCCTCGATGGCCTGCTGCCAGGTCAGGTGGGAAATATCGTCTGACCAGGCGCTGGCGTCGTGCTGGCAGGTGAGCACCAGCCGGACGTTGGCGTCGGCGTAGATTTTCCCGCGCCGCGCGGCGGGCTGGTCGAGCGAAACCGGAACGTACACCGCCCCGGACAGCAGAACGGCGAGGACCGCAACCAGCTGTCCCGCGCCTTTCGACATTGTAATAGCGACATTGTCGCCGGGCTGAACCCCGCACGCGATTAACCTGCCAGCGCAGCGGCGCGCGTTCTCGGTCAGCTCACGATAATTCCACTGATAATGCGCGTCTGTTACCGCCAGCGCCTGCGGTTGCCGGAGGGCGATGCGGAAAATGCCTTCATGCAGCAAGCCCTGAGGAACGGGTGCGTCGGTTGCGTTAACCCGTTGACGTATCTCTCGCTGGCTTTGGGGCATCCTGTCCGCGAACGGCTTCTTCCAGGCGCTTTCATCATCGCAGAGTTGGTTAATCAGCTGGCAGTAGGCGTTGAACAACGTCTCGACCAGCGCCGGTGGGAACAACGCGTCATTGCTATCCCATTGTAGCCAGACCTCGCCCCGATGCTCGAACGCCAGATGATCTATCCAGACCTGCGGCGTCTGCGAGATGCCCCATTCCGGTTCGCCCAGCGGCGACTCGGCGCGGCTGCTGTACAGGGAGCGCCCCAGATTGCTGGTAAATACCACCGGGGCGCCGTGGGGATGGCTTTGCTGGCGTTTGAGTTCACGAAGGAGCTCGACGCCGGACCAGTGGCGATGCTCCCAGTCCTCAGTAAACGTGAGCTGGTTTTTACGCGCCAGGTTGCTGACGGTATCGCCATCGCAGGCGGTATCCAGCAGAAGAATATTGGTGAAGTCGGCAAGCATTTCGTCAACCGCCGGGTGCAGCGGCTGGCGGTCAAATAACGTGATATTGAGCAGCAGCCGCGTCAGGCCGCCCCAGCGCCCCAGAACGGCAGCAAAACAGGTCGCCAGCGCCATTGTCGGCGTCACGCCATTCTCACCGGCCCGTTGGCTAAAGGCGTTCCAGCGTGTTGTCGGGACAATCATGCGGCGTCGGGTATTACGGACTTCACGCAGCGTGGCGGGTTCGCAGGCTAGCGGTAAAACCGGCGCGGGTGGCAGCAACGATGCTTTCGCCAGCCAGTACGCGCGCGCTTTGTCGAGCAGCGGCTGATTGATCTTCTGCTGGTGCAGCAGATAAGCGCGGAAATCATAGCGGGGGTCGCCGGGCGGCAGCGACTCTCCGGCCAGCAGGGCGTTAAGTTCATCGAAAAACAGCGTAAAGCTGGAAGCATCCATAATCAGCAGGTCGATATTGACATGGAGGCGGTGGCGATTGTCCGGCAAGAGCGTCAACTGGAAATCAAAGGTTTCGCCCATTTCCACGCGTAAAAGACGGTGGCTCAGGCGCTGGCGCAATGTTTCCAGATAGGCCTGGCGGCTTGCCTCGTCGGTCTGGCGTAAATCATGAACGGTGACGCCGTTCCAGTATGGCTGCGGTAGCCAGACCTGCTGCCCGTCGGCGCGAAAGGCGATATGCAGCATCGGGTGGCGTTGCAGTAAGATCGTGATGGCCTGCTCCAGCTTTGGCGCCGTCAGATAATGGCCGGCAAACTCCTGATACAGATGGCAACCGACGCCGCCCAGCGTCTGTCCGGGCATTCGGCCTGTCAGATAGGCATGCTGTACCGGCGTCAGCGGGAAGGGGGTACCCTCGCTCATGACTGGCCACGCCGCGTCCGCCGGGGAGCTTGCATCATCCGGTTTTTCACCCGAACGGCTGCGCATCAGCTGGCGCCATGCTGCCAACGTGGGGGCGGCATACAGCTCGCGAAGGGTGAGGCGGTAGCCCTTTTTACGAAACCAGTGTAACCATCTCATTAATCTTATGGAGTCCAGGCCCGCCTGGATCAGATTGCTCTCTTCCTGTAACTGCTGCGGCGCTACATTCAGTTCCTGTATTAACAGTTCGCGTAATTGTTGATAATCGGCCGCTTCGCCGTTGTCCGATAACAGCGGATCCTGAGAGGGGGCGCCAGAAATCATTCTTCCTCCTGATGGCACGTCATACCAAAAGCATTGCTTATATGAGAATAATTATTATTAACAATTGAGCGCTACCCGAATCGGGTTTATTTGTGCCCGTTTCGGTTTACGGTCGGCAAAAAACAAGGCCCGGATGGCGAATCCGGGCCTTGTTAACGGAGGAGTTTCTGGGGTAAGCCCTGGTTAGATCAGACGTTTGAAGGTCGACGGGGTGACGCCAAACTGCTTCTGAAATGCGGCGGAGAAATGGCTGGCGTTGGCATAGCCTAGATCCGCCGCCACCGTCATAACGGAAGTATTGCCATTGGCCAGCCGTCTTCTTGCCTCCTGCATGCGTTCAGCCTGAAAAAGACCATAGACGCTGTTGTTGAACAGAACGCGAAATCCCCGCTTAATTTTAAGCACGCTTAAACCGGACTCTCTGGCGAGTTCGGTGACCCCCGGCGCCTGCGTCAAATCGGCCAGCAGCAGATCCTTTGCCCGCAGCAGTTTCTGGCGTTCCATCGGATTGAAGTGGCAGGAGGAACAGCTGGCGTCCTCGCGATGTTCATCAAGCACCAGGCTGAGCATCACCAGACTTTGTCCCTGTAGCCATAACGTCGACGGTTTTTGTTCATGACTGAAGCCGCCGTGCATCCGCATCAGCGCGTGACGCAGGGCCTGAGCCGTTAGGTGGGTTTCAGCATTACAACGCTGCTGCTGGCAACAGCAGTGGGAGTCGATCTTATTTTTAATGACCGAGCTAATATCCGGCACCCACAGCGCGAGGGCTTCAGGGCTGAAAGAGAGCGTAATGCTCTCGAACCGGCCGCAGTAGGAGGCGCTGCCGCGGCAGTCTGGCGTATGGGTAATGTAATGACGATCGCGCGCGAGTTCCCAGTCGGTGTGGCGGCTGAGCCCCTGGATCGCAAAGCGCGATGTGCCTTCCAGAATGCAAGAGAAGTTAATCCTGCCCAGGTCGTCGTGCAGCTGCAACGTCTCGGGCTGAGCAAAGTGGCCCCGCCAGAGCAAAATATCCATACCTTCCTGCAAAGAGCAGCGCAGCAGCTCACACTGGGCAGGAATAGCGCCATCGTTCGCGGGTTTTCCAACCACTAGCTGGTGAATAGAGATTGCAGATTGCGTTTGTGGTGACTCCGTCATGACCGGGTTATCTCCCTGTGGCTTAGACCAATGCGGGTATAAATAGAACCGAATGGGGTAGATGAGTAATTGATAATGGTTATTATTCACATTAATTCCCGGAACGCCACCTTGAAATAGTGTTTTTGGCGTCCATAAAAATTCATCAGGAAAATCAGCCACTCCCATGTCATCTCACTCATCCAACACTGAATCGCTGTCCCGATTTCCTCTTTGGCAGGTGATTACCCCGGTTCGCCGGAAGGTGCTCCTGGCTATGGCGCTGGCGGGGCTGGCGGCCTTCACCAGCCTGGGGGCGCTGCTTTTTCTGGCATGGTGCCTGCGCGATCTGCGCGGGGCGCCTGACATCATCCCCGTCTGGCCGCTGAGCGGCGTAGTCGGCTGCGTGATAGCGACCTTTATCCTGCGCCTGCAGGCGTTCAATACCTCTCATTATGCGGCTTTCCATCTGGAGAATATTCTGCGCAGCAGATTAGCCCGCAAGACCCTACAGCTTGCGCCGGGCGCGTTACAGCAAATGGGCAGCGGATCGGTGGCGAAAGTAATGCTGGATGATGTGAAGTCGTTACATATTTTTGTTGCTGACAGCACGCCGCTCTATGCCCGCGCCATAATCATGCCGCTGGCGACTGTTGTTCTCGTATTCTGGCTGGACTGGCGACTCGCCATCGCGACGCTGGGGGTACTGGCGTTTGGTTCGGTGGTGCTGGTACTCGCCCGTCAGCGCTCGGAAAACATGGCTCAGCGCTATCATCAGGCGCGTGAACGGGTCAGCGCCGCGGTGATTGAGTTCGTACAGGCCATGCCGGTGGTGAGGACCTTTGATAGCGGCAGTACCAGCTTTTTGCGCTATCAACATGCCCTCGAAGAGTGGGTCGATGTGCTCAAAAGCTGGTATCGGCAGGCCGGATTTTCAGCGCGCTTTTCATTCTCAATTCTGAACCCGCTGCCGACCATATTCGTTCTTATATGGTGCGGATACGGCCTGCTGCACGCTGGCAGTCTCGATTTTATCGCCTGGGTAGCCGTTTTACTGATAGCCAGCGGAATGGCCGAAGCGGTAATGCCGATGATGATGCTTAATAACCTGGTCGCGCAAACGCGTTTAAGCGTTCAGCGTATCTATCAGGTTCTCGCGATGCCGGAACTCTCGCGCCCGCGAGCCGATCGACAGCCGGAAGAGGCGAGTATCACCTTTGAGCAGGTAAGCTTTCATTATCCGCAAGCGCGGACTGGCGCCGCGTTGCAGGAGGTGAGCTTTCACGTGCCTGTCGGGCAAATTGTGGCGCTGGTAGGGCCAAGCGGCGCCGGGAAAAGCACCGTGGCGCGGCTGCTACTGCGTTACGCCGATCCCGACAAAGGCCATATTCGTATTGGCGGCGTGGATCTGCGCGATATGCGGATAGAGACCCTGATGAAGCAAATCTCGTTTGTGTTTCAGGACAACTTTCTTTTTGCCGACACGATCGCCAATAACATCCGTCTGGGCGCGCCGGATACGCCGCTGGAATCGGTGATAGCGGCGGCCAGAGTGGCGCAGGCGCATGAGTTTATAAGCGCGTTGCCGGAGGGTTACAGCACGCGGGTCGGGGAACGAGGGGTATTTCTCTCCGGCGGGCAGCGGCAGCGCATCACCATCGCCCGGGCGCTTTTGCAGGATCGTCCCATTCTGGTGCTTGATGAAGCGACGGCGTTTGCCGATCCGGAAGGTGAAGCGGCGCTTATCAAAGCCCTCGCGGCGGCCATGCGCGGCCGGACGGTCATCATGGTCGCGCATCGTCTCTCCATGGTGACTCAGGCCGATGTGATATTGCTGTTTTCCGACGGTCAGCTCCGGGAAAGCGGGAGCCACGGGCAGCTGTTGGCGCAGGGTGGCCTGTATCAACGGCTATGGCAACGCTATCAGCAGGCGCAGCAGTGGGCGCCGGGTGGAACGCAGGAAGAGGCGGTGCAAAATGAAAGACACTAACCCGGTGGATAATCTGGCCTGGCGCGCGATCTGGCGCCAGCTTATCTCCAGCGTGGGCAGTCAGGCGGGAACGCTGCGGCGCAGTCTGGTTGCTCTGCTGCTGGCGGCATTGATGCAGGGGATCGCCTTCGCCTGTCTCTATCCGATCGTTGATGCGCTGCTACGGAATGAAGCATCGCGGCTTCTTCACTGGGCTTTGGCCTTCAGCATTGCGGCGTTGGTGACGCTGGCGCTCCGCTGGTATGGGCTGGGCTTTGAATACCGCGGGCATCTGGCGCAGGCCACCCATGAGCTGCGCCTGCGCCTGGGCGAACAATTACGCCGCGTGCCGCTGGAGAGGCTCCAGCGCGGCAGAGCGGGCGAAACGAACGCCTTGTTGCTGGGCTCCGTGGATGAAAACCTCAATTATGTGATTGCGATAGCCAATATTTTACTGCTGACCATCGTCACGCCGCTGACGGCGTCGCTGGCGACATTGTGGATCGACTGGCGGCTGGGGCTGGTGATGCTGCTGATCTTCCCTTTGCTGGCGCCGTTTTATTACTGGCGCCGCCCGGCGATGCGGCGACAAATGCAGACCCTGGGCGAAGCGCACCAGCGGCTGAGCGGGGATATTGTTGAATTTGCGCAGGGGATGATGGTATTGCGTGCCTGCGGTAGCGATGCCGATAAAAGCCGGGCGCTGCGGGATCATTTTAATGCTCTGGAAAACTTACAGACCCGCACTCACCGCCAGAGCGCGGGCGCGACGATGCTGATCGCCGGCGTTGTGGAGCTGGGACTACAGGTGGTGGTGTTGTGCGGAATTATCTGGGTGGTCACGGGCACATTGAACCTCGCCTTTCTGATTGCCGCCGCCGCGATGATTATGCGTTTCGCTGAACCGATGGCCATGTTTATCAGCTACACCTCGGTGGTGGAACTGATTGCCAGCGCCTTACAGCGTATTGAGCAATTTATGGCGATCGCGCCGCTTCCCGTTGCCGAACGCGGGGAGATGCCGGAACGTTACGATATCCGCTTTGACAATATTCATTACCGCTATGACGACAGCGGCGATCCCGCGCTCAATGACCTCTCTTTGACCTTTCCGGCGGCCAGTATGAGCGCGCTGGTGGGCGCTTCCGGCGCAGGTAAAACCACGGTCAGCAAACTGTTAATGCGCTATGCCGATCCGCAGCAAGGGCGGATTTCTATCGGCGGCGTCGATATTCGTCGCCTGACGGCGGAGCAGCTCAACAGCCTGATTTCCGTCGTTTTCCAGGATGTCTGGCTGTTTGATGACACATTGCTGGCGAATATCCTGATTGCGCGCCCGCAGGCGACCCAGCAGGAAGTGGAAGAGGCCGCCCGCGCGGCGCAGTGTCTTGAATTCATTACCCGCCTTCCTCAAGGCTGGCTGACGCCAATGGGCGAGATGGGCGGACAGCTATCGGGCGGCGAACGCCAGCGGATTTCCATTGCCAGGGCCTTATTGAAAGATGCGCCAATCGTCATTCTTGATGAGCCGACCGCCGCGCTGGATATCGATAGCGAGCTGGCGGTACAGAAAGCTATCGATAACCTGGTTCACAACCGGACGGTGATTATTATCGCCCATCGCCTGTCTACCATCGTCGGGGCCGGAAACATCCTGGTGATGGAGGAGGGCAAAGTGGTTGAACAGGGCACCCATGCGCAGCTGCTCTCTCTTCATGGGCGCTACCAGGCGCTGTGGCACGCGCAAATGGCCGCCCGCGTCTGGCGCGCCGAAGGGGGTTCCACATCAGAGGAGGTGGCGCATGAGTGACGTTCCGTCGAATGTGAAACCGCTGACGTTAACCACCGGGCGGGTGATTTTCGCCATTGCCGGCATCTATGTGACACAGAGTCTGGTATCGGCGCTCTCGATGCAGTCCTTGCCCGCGCTGGTGCGCGCTGCTGGCGGATCGCTTGCGCTTGCCGGGGCGACAACCCTGTTCATGCTGCCCTGGGCGCTGAAGTTTATTTGGGCGCCGTGGGTCGAGCGCTGGCGGCTACCTCCTGGCAGCCCGCAGCGCCGTTCCCGCATGCTGATCCTGCGCGGGCAGGCTGCGCTCGCGGCGATCCTGGCGATTGCCGCCGCGATTGGCGGGACAGGGCGAGAAGGCGGATTGCCCGAAACGCTAGTCGTCGCGCTATTTGCGCTGTTTATGGTGGCAGGTACGGTCGCCTCCACTATTGATATCGCCAGCGACGGTTTTTGCGTCGATCAGCTGACCCGCGCAGGGTACGGTTGGGGAAACAGCGTGCAGGTCGGCGGCAGCTATCTGGGAATGATGTGCGGCGGCGGGGTGTTTCTGATGCTGTCGGCGACCGTCGGCTGGCCTGCGGCCATGCTGATGATGGCGGCGCTGATCCTGGTCTTATCCGTACCCCTGTGGCGCATTGCCGAACCAACGCGCGCAGCATCTGTTCCGCATGTTCCGGCACTGGGTTATGCGCTTAGAAGGCGACAGGCTCGTCTAGGCTTAATGCTGGTATTGATGCTGAATTCCGGCATGCGGTTTGTGCTGCCTCTTCTGGCGCCGCTGCTGTTGGATCATGGTCTGAGCATGTCAGCGCTCGGCGCGCTGTTCAGCGGCGGTAATATTGCGGCGGGCATAGCCGGAACGCTGGCGGGTGGATTGCTGATGAAATACCTCTCACCCGGCAGAGCGCTGTTTACGGCTTATGGCGTGCAGGGCATCGCGCTGCTGGCGGTAGTGATGACGCTGCTGATAGCGCCGGGTCCTCTACTGCTGCCGATTCTCCAGGGGTTGATCGTTGTTCAATCTGTTTCGCTGGCCTGCGCGTTGGTCTGTCTTTACGCCACGCTGATGGCGCTTTCTTCGCCTTTGCAGGCCGGTGTCGATTTTACGCTCTTTCAATGTACTGACGCCGCCATCGCCATTCTGGCCGGCGTAGTCGGCGGCGTTGTCGCGCAGCGCTTTGGCTATGCGGCCTGCTTCCTGTTTGCCGGCGTATTCACGTTGCTGGCGGCGTGGATTGTTTCTATCCGACTGCGTTCGGCAGAAGAACTGATGACAAGCTCAATTGATTGATCCGGGAATAACACAGAGAGGTAAGGGATGAAAATCAGTGAATTTTTACACCTGGCGTTACCAGAGGAGCAATGGCTGCCGATGATTTCTGGCGTCTTACGTCAGTTCGGAGATGAAGAGTGCTATGTCTATGAGCGCCAACCTTGCTGGTACATAGGTAGAGGATGCCAGGCGCAACTGCAGATTAATGCCGACGGCACCCAGGCGACATTCATTGATGATGCCGGAGAACAAAAGTGGGCGGTAGATTCGATTACCGACTGCGCGCGTCGTTTTATGACGCATCCGCGGGTGAGAGGATGCCGGGTATATGGCCAGGTTGGGTTCAACTTTGCGGCCCATGCGCGGGGAATGGCCTATGATGCCGGCGAGTGGCCGCTGCTAACGTTAACCGCTCCCCGTGAAGAACTTATTTTTGAGAAAGGAAATGTTACCGTTTACGCGGACTCCGCCGACGGATGCCGCCGTCTGTGCGAGTGGGTAAAAGAGGTCGATACGGCGACACCATGCGGGCCAATGGTTGTGGATACCGCCCTGGACGGTGAAGCGTATAAACAGCAGGTTGCGCGCGCCGTTTCGGCGATCCGCCGCGGCGATTACGTTAAAGTCATCGTCTCACGCGCGATTCCTCTGCCGGCGCGAATTGATATGCCCGCTACGCTGCTATATGGACGACAGGCCAACACGCCCACCCGTACGTTTATGTTTCGCCAGCAAGGACGCGAGGCGCTGGGTTTTAGTCCGGAATTGGTGATGTCGGTGACGGGAAAGAAAGTGGTCACTGAACCGCTGGCGGGCACCCGCGATCGCATGGGCGATACGGCGCATAATCAGGCAAATGAGAGGGAGCTGCTGCACGACGGTAAAGAGGTGCTTGAGCATATCCTCTCGGTCAAAGAAGCCATTGCCGAACTGGAGGCGGTTTGCCAGCCCGGCAGCGTGGTGGTCGAGGATTTGATGTCGGTTCGCCAGCGCGGCAGCGTCCAGCATCTGGGGTCTGGCGTCAGCGGCCAGCTCGCGGAAGATAAGGATGCCTGGGATGCGTTTACCGTGCTGTTTCCGTCAATTACCGCGTCAGGTATCCCTAAAAAAGCGGCCCTCAACGCGATCATGCAAATTGAAAAAACGCCGCGGGAGCTCTATTCAGGCGCAATCCTGCTGCTGGAAGATACGCGCTTCGATGCGGCGTTAGTGCTGCGTTCCGTGTTTCAGGATAGCCAGCGCTGCTGGATACAGGCGGGGGCGGGTATCATCGCGCAATCTACGCCGGAACGCGAACTGACGGAAACCCGTGAGAAATTAGCGAGCATTGCGCCCTATTTAAAGGTGCCCGCGTGACGGTTATCGACCCTGTTTAAGGTTAAAAGTGCCAGCAGGCTGGCACTCTCTTTTGCCGGGTTCAGGCGCTTATTATGCGTCGGCCAGCGCCAGCTCGGCTTCTTGCTGCTGCGTGTTCTTACGCTGTTGCTCAAGCTCCAGCGCGCCGCGATGAGAGAGGTAGCAGAACAGAATGCAGCAGACGATCCCGCCCATCAGCAGATAGAACCCGCCGTGCCAGCCCATTTTATCCACCATCACGCCAAACAGGCTGGTGCCTAACGATGCGCCAAAGATGTAGCTCATAAATCCGCGCAGTCCCACGGCGGAGCCGACGGCAAAGCTGGGAACAATTTCCATGGTCTGCACGGAGGCCAGAAACTGCGGCACGTAAATCAGGCAGCCCACGATCGCCGCGAACACCGTCACCATCAGCAGGGATTCGCTTTTCCAGTAGCCGATCAGGCAGACAAAAATCAGCGCCATACAGATCATGGCAAGCGGCATGCGCCGTCCTTTGAACAGCTTGTCGGAGAGCCAGCCCGCCAGCAGGGTCGACGGAATCGCCGCCCATTCAAAGAACAGGAACGCGACGCTCATCTGCTCTTTGGAAAAATGTTTCACCGTCAGCAGATAGATAGGCAGCCAGCTGATCATGCCGAAACGCACCATATAGACAAACACGTCCACAAGGGAGACATACCAGGCGTTTTTGTTGCGCAGAACGTAGGTGCAGAAGATCTGGAATGCGCTCATATTCTCCGGCGCTTTTACCGCGTGTTTAGCGTTAAGCACGACCTTTTCTTCCGGCATCATCTCTTCCAGCGCAGGCAGGCCTTCCTCGCGCGGCGAACCTTTACCCAGCGCCAGTACGCTGATGGCGAACACCACCGCCACGCAGGCCGGGACAATGTAGCTGGCGCTCTGCCAGTGCTCGGTACCGAGAATTGCAAACGCGGCGCCGACGATCGGGGCGACAATCCCGCCGCCGACGTTATGGGAAATGTTCCAGAAAGCCCCCACGCGACCGCGCTCCCGGCGAGGGAACCAGTTAGCGATGGTGATAAAAGAGGGGCCGACGCCCATCCCCTGAAACAGACCGTTCAGAACGACCAGCGCAGCGAAGATCCAGAATGCGGTGCTGAACCCCAACCCGACGTTGACGATCGCGCACAGCACCAGGCCGCAGGCCATAAAGACTTTCGGGCTGGCTTTATCCGCCAGGCTGCTCATAACGCCTTTGCTGATCCCGTACGCAATGAGCATACAGCTGCTGAGCAAACCGATCTGGGTGGCGCTCAGATCTAACTGCTCTTTCAGATAGGGCGTGGATAAGGTGAAATTGTTGCGCACAATATAGTACGCCAGATAACCCAGAAATACGCTTAGCAGCGCCTGCATGCGATAGCGGCCATAAGTTGCCTGAATTTTCTCAGCCGGCACTTTATTTGCCGACGGCCCTTTTTTTAATATTGATAACATGTCGTCACCTGTATTTTATATTGATATGAACATCAGGAGTATTCGGCATGAAGAGTGAAATAAGTGGTCAGAAAACTCAAATCGTCGAAATGGGTCAAAACTGACTCAAATTGATGAATTCAGGGGTTATTTTTAACGCATTGAGCATCAATGAAATAGCGAATAATTAATTTCCCGCTAATTTTATGTCAGGCGTGTGCGGATATTAACAAATTCCACATTCATTATCTGGTAATGTTTGCTGATATTCCCGGCGGCCAGCGCGGCTATTTCGAGGCTAGCGGTGATTAATCCGCCAGACGTCATAAACGGGTAAGTTTTGTCTCAACGCTCTTTTTTCGGTATTTCAATATTTATGAACGGGATCACAAACATGTTTCTGCGGTGGAGTCGGGCGCCCGGCAAAACGCTTGCGTTGCTGCTGCTGGCCGCCGGATTCAGCTCCTGTGCGGCGCAGGGGAACGAACTGGTGATGGCGACAACATTTTCCCCCAGCGCCACCGCGTGGATTATCGCACGCTGGTAAACGGAGCCGGGGTCGGTGATGATTCGCACCCTCAACCGCACCAGCGCCTCGCTGGAACAGCTGCTTGATACGGCAAATGCGGAGAACGTTGATCTGGTCCTGACCTCATCACCGATGCTGCTGCAGCATCTTCAGGAGCATCAAAAGCTGGCGCCGTTCAGCGGCGCGCCGGCGGCCAGTCAACGCCTGGTGCCGGAATCCATCCGCGCCACCTCCGTTGCCGTGGCGATGTCGGGGTTTGGCTTGCTGATTAACCGCTCGGCGCTGACGACGCGGCATCTGCCTGCGCCAGCGGACTGGGACGATCTCACCGATCCCCGATATCAGGGGGCGCTGCTGATGAGCAGCCCGTCGCGCTCGGACACTAATCATCTGATGGTGGAGTCGCTGCTGCAACAAAAAGGCTGGCTTAAGGGATGGCAAACGCTGCTGGCAAGCGCGGGAAATCTGGTGACGATTTCATCCCGCAGCTTTGGCGTGGCGGATAAGATCAAAAGCGGGCTGGGCGTAGCCGGTCCGGTGATTGATAACTATGCCAATCTGTTGCTGAACGATCCGCACCTTGCCTTTATCTATTTTCCGCAGTCGGCGGTGTCGCCTACCTACGTTGCGGTGCTCAAAAATAGCCAGCACGCCAGCGAGGCGCGGCGGTTTATTCGCTATCTGCTGAGCCCGGAAGGCCAGCGGATCCTCGCCGACGCGAATACCGGGAAATACCCGGTGACGCCGCTGACGGCAGGCAATCCACGGGCGGCGCAGCAGGCGGTGCTGATGAATCAACCGCCGCTGAACTATCGCCTGATCCTTAAGCGTCAGCGCCTGGTTCAGCGGATGTTTGATACGGCGATCAGCTTTCGTCTCGCCCAGCTGAAAGATGCCTGGCGAGCGCTGCACAGCGCGGAGGCTCGCCTTAAGCGTCCGCTGCCCGAAATACGCGCGCTGCTAACCGGCGTCCCGGTCGATCCGGCAAGCAGCGAGGATGAAGCCTGGCTGGCTAAGTTCGATAATAAGAGCTTTGCGGAGCAGCAAATGATGGAGTGGCAGCTCTGGTTTCTCAACAACCAGCGGCAGGCGATCAATAAACTGGAAGAGCTGAAATGATGGCCCGTTCCATACTGCAACGTCTGCGGCAAATCAGTATCAGCAGCAGCCTGCGCGGGGCCTTTCTGATGGGCGCGCTGCTGACGCTGATTGTCAGCAGCGTCAGCCTCTATTCATGGCATGAGCAAAGCTCGCAGATACGCTATTCGCTGGACGAGTATTTTCCCCGCATCCACTCTGCTTTTCTGATTGAAGGCAATCTCAATCTAGTGGTCGATCAGCTGAATGAATTTCTGCTGGCGCCGAATACCACGGTGCGCCTGCAGCTGCGTAACCAGATTATTCAGCATCTGGATAAAATCGAGCGGCTGAGCCAGGGCTTGTCGCCCGCGGAACGCCAGCAGCTGGCGGTGATTTTACAGGACAGCCGCGCGCTGCTGTCGGAGCTGGATCGCGTGCTCTACAACATGTTTCTGGTACGCGAAAAGGTGGGGGAACTCTCGGCGCGTATCGACTGGCTGCACGATGATTTTACCACTGAGCTGAATTCACTGGTGCAGGACTTTACCTGGCAGCAGGGAACGCTGCTCGATCAGATAGAAGCCCGCCAGGGCGACGCGGCGCAGTACCTGAAGCGTTCCAGAGAAGTCCAGAATGAACAGCAGCAGGTCTATACGCTGGCCCGCATTGAGAATCAAATCGTTGACGACCTGCGCGACAGGCTTAATGAACTGAAATCCGGAAATGATGACGGCATGCTGGTGGAGACGCATATCCGCTATCTCGAAAACCTGAAGAAAACGTCGGATGAAAATATTCGCGCGTTGGACGACTGGCCGAGCACGATCACGCTGCGACAAACGATTGATGAGCTGCTGGAAATCGGCATGGTGAAAAATAAGATGCCGGATACCATGCGCGACTACGTGACGGCGCAAAAAGCGTTAGTGGACGCCAGTCGCGCCAGAGAAGCCACGCTGGGGCGTTTCAGGACGCTGCTTGAAGCCCAGCTTGGCAGCAGTCATCAGCAAATGCAGATGTTTAATCAGCGTATGGGACAGATTGTCCGCGTGAGCGGCGGGTTGATTCTGGTGGCGACGCTGCTGGCGCTGCTGCTGGCGTGGGTGCTGAATCATTATTTCATCCGATCGCGGCTGGTGAAGCGCTTTACCGCGCTGAACCAGGCGGTGGTGCAGATTGGTTTAGGCCGGACGGATGCCACCATTCCGGTTTATGGCCGGGATGAGCTGGGGCGTATTGCCGGTTTGCTTCGCCATACGCTGGGTCAGCTTAACGCGCAAAAACAGCAGCTTGAACAGGAGATTGGCGAGCGAAAAACGATTGAGGCCGATCTTCGCGCCACCCAGGACGAGCTGATCCAGACCGCTAAACTGGCGGTGGTGGGGCAGACGATGACCACCCTGGCGCATGAGATCAACCAGCCGCTGAACGCGCTGTCGATGTATCTGTTTACGGCAGGACGGGCGATTGAGCAGGGACAGACGGCGCAGGCGCGGGCGACGTTAAGTAAAGCGGAAGGGTTGATTAACCGCATTGACGCGATTATCCGCTCGCTGCGTCAATTTACCCGCCGCGCTGAACTGGAAACGCCGCTGCATCCGGTTGATTTGCGTCAGACGTTTACGGTGGCGTGGGAACTGCTGGCGATGCGCCATAAGCCGCAGCAGGGGACGCTGGAGATACCGGATGAAACCGTCTGGATCCGCGGCGATGAAGTGCGGGTTCATCAGGTGCTGGTCAACGTACTGTCGAATGCGCTCGACGCCTGTCCGACCGCGGCGAAAATAACGGTGAGCTGGCAAATCCACGGCGATACCCTGTGCGTGTTGATTGCCGATAACGGTCCCGGCTGGCCTGCGGCCTTGCTACCGTCACTGCTGAAGCCGTTCACTACCAGCAAAGATGTGGGGCTGGGGATTGGGCTGTCGATTTCTGTTTCGCTGATGACGCAAATGGAAGGGACGCTGCGCCTGGCGTCGACGTTAACGCGCAATGCCTGCGTGGTGCTGCAATTTAATTTAACGGATGTAAATGATGTTGAGTAATGAGTGTTCGATTCTGCTGATTGATGATGATCGCGACGTGCTGGATGCCTATACGCAGCTGCTTGAGCAAGCGGGTTATCACGTCCACGCCTGCGATAACCCCTTTGATGCGCGGGCGTGGGTGCAGAAGGACTGGCCCGGCATTGTGCTGAGCGATGTCTGCATGCCCGGCTGCTCCGGCATCGATTTGATGACGCTGTTTCATCAGGATGACGAGCAACTGCCGATTCTGCTTATCACCGGTCATGGCGACGTACCGATGGCGGTGGATGCGGTGAAAAAGGGGGCCTGGGATTTTCTGCAAAAGCCGGTCGATCCGGGTAAGCTGCTCTCGCTGGTGGACGCCGCGTTGCGCCAGCGGCAAGCGGTGATCGCGCGTCGCCAGTACGGCCAGCAAAAATTACGGGTTGAGCTGATCGGGCGCAGCGAATGGACGGAACAGTATCGCCAGCGTTTACAGCAGCTGGCAGAGACGGATATTGCGGTCTGGCTTTACGGCGAAGCGGGAACCGGGCGTATGACCGGCGCACGTTACCTGCACCAGCTGGGGCGTAACGCCGAAGGCCCTTTTGTCTACTGCGAACTGACTGCGGCCAACGCCCATAAGCTGAATGACGCGATCGCGCAGGCGCAGGGCGGAACGCTGGTATTAAGCCACCCGGAGCACCTGACTCATGAGCAACAACATCTGCTGGTACAGGCGCAGAGCCATGAGAAGCGGCCTTTTCGCCTGATTGGTATCGGCAGCGCGTCGCTAGTGGCGCTGGCGGGCAGTAGCCAGATCGTGGCGGAGCTCTATTACTGCTTCGCGATGACGCAAATTGCCTGCCTGCCGCTGTCAAGGCGGCCTGATGATATCGAGCCGCTGTTCCACCACTATTTGCAAAAAACCTGTCAGCGACTGAATCATCCCGTCCCGGAGGTGGATAGCCATCTGTTAAAAGGGATGATACGTCGGGCGTGGCCGAACAACGTCCGCGAACTGGCGAACGCTGCCGAACTGTATGCGGTGGGGGTATTACCGCTCGCGGATACGGTGAATCCGCTGATGCATGTCGGCGAGCCGACGCCGCTCGATCGACGGGTTGAGGACGTAGAGCGGCAGATCATCACCGAAGCGCTGAATCTCCATCAGGGGCGCATTAATGAAGTGGCGGAGTATCTGCTTATTCCGCGTAAAAAACTCTATCTCAGAATGAAGAAATATGGCCTGAGTAAAGAGCACTACAAGGGCTTTTAGCGAAAATTGAGGGGGAGGGTGTCTATTTCCTTGCCCCTGATTTTTTGCGTTTTATTAATCGTATGACAAATAGTGGTTGTTATCTCTGCACGTGAATTATATAAATATCCAGCACGTTAAGTACACCCATACAAATAATAACGTATTAAAAATGATACTTTAAAAAATAATAAGATTTCAGTACTAATTTTGATGCGTTAAAAGGTGCCACTATAAATCAGGTTATGTGATCGCTGTTAGTGAATCAGCATAGTTGCATTTTATAAAATAGCCAAACAAACACAGCGTTTTTATTACCTGAATCAGAGTCAAATTAATTTGACCCTACTCTATATTACTGAGGCCATATTATGGAAACCGTTCAAAATACCCTCGTTGCTCGCGAGAGCAGCGGCTGGAGAAAAAGTGATACCGTGTGGATGCTGGGCCTGTACGGTACCGCAATTGGTGCAGGGGTGCTTTTCCTGCCAATTAACGCCGGGGTCGGCGGTTTAATTCCGTTAATCATCATGGCCATTCTTGCCTTCCCGATGACCTTTTTTGCCCACCGCGGTTTAACCCGTTTTGTCCTGTCGGGCAAAAATCCGGGAGAAGATATTACCGAAGTGGTGGAAGAACATTTCGGCACCGGTGCAGGTAAGCTTATCACGCTGCTTTATTTCTTCGCTATTTATCCGATTCTGCTGGTTTATAGCGTTGCTATTACCAACACCGTCGACAGCTTTATTACTCACCAGCTTGGTCTGGTGTCTCCGCCGCGCGCTATTTTGTCGCTGATTTTAATTGTCGGCATGATGGGGATTGTCCGTTTTGGCGAAAAAATGATTGTTAAGGCCATGAGCGTGCTGGTGTTTCCGTTCGTGTTCGCGTTGATGATATTGGCGCTGTATTTGATCCCGCAATGGAACGGCGCGGTACTGGATACGTTGTCGCTGAGCAGCGCTTCGGCAACGGGAAATGGTCTGTGGATGACCCTGTGGCTGGCCATCCCGGTCATGGTCTTCTCCTTCAACCATTCGCCGATTATCTCCTCATTTGCGGTGGCTAAACGTGAAGAATATGGCCAGGACGCCGAGCGCAAATGCTCCCGTATTCTGGGCTTCGCCCACATCATGATGGTGCTGACGGTGATGTTCTTTGTGTTCAGCTGCGTACTGAGCCTCTCCCCGGAAAACCTGGCGGAAGCGAAAGCGCAGAACATCTCCATCCTCTCATATCTGGCGAACCATTTTAACGCGCCGGTGATAGCCTGGATGGCGCCGATCATCGCGATGATTGCGATTACTAAATCCTTCCTCGGCCACTACCTCGGCGCGCGTGAAGGCTTCAACGGCATGGTGATTAAGTCACTGCGCGGAAAAGGGAAATCGATCGAAATCAACAAACTGAACAAGATCACCGCGCTGTTCATGCTGGTGACCACCTGGATTGTTGCCACCCTGAACCCCAGCATCCTGGGGATGATTGAAACGCTGGGCGGCCCGGTCATCGCGATGATTCTGTTCCTGATGCCAATGTATGCCATCAACAAAGTACCGGCCATGCGCAAGTACAGCGGCCACATCAGTAACGCGTTTGTGGTGGTAATGGGACTGATTGCCATCTCCGCTATTTTCTTCTCTCTGTTCAGCTAAGTTTTCAGCGCCGCCTGTCACCGGCGGCGCATCCGTTTTGCTATGTAACCGCGTGGGTGCCATATGATTAGCGTTTTCGATATTTTCAAAATCAGCATCGGGCCGTCCAGCTCACATACCGTTGGGCCGATGAAAGCGGGAAAACAGTTTGTTGATACCCTGCAGGAAAAAGGCCTGCTGCATAAAGTGACTCGGCTGGTGGTGGATGTGTATGGTTCCCTCTCATTGACGGGTAAAGGTCACCATACCGATATCGCCATTATTCTTGGTCTGTCAGGGTATCTACCGGATACCGTTGATATCGACGCCATTCCGGGCATTATTCGCGATGTCAACACCATGCATCGTCTGTTTATTGAAGAAGGCCAGCGCGAGATACAGTTCCCGGTGGCGGAATGCATGCGCTTTCACAATGAGTTTCTGCCGCTGCACGAAAACGGGATGAGCATTACGGCGTTTTGCGATGGCAAAATCGTCCACTTCCAGACTTACTATTCCATCGGCGGCGGTTTTATCGTCACGGAGGAAAACTTTGGTAAGAACCTGGAGGCGGAGGTTGATATTCCGTTCCCGTTCTATTCTGCCCGCAACCTGCTGGCGCACTGCCAGAACAACTGCCTGTCGATTTCCGCCGTGATGATGAAAAACGAGATCGCCCGCCACGGCCGGGAGAACGTTGAGCAAAATATGGCGAAAATCTGGGAGACCATGAGAAACGCCATTAACCGGGGGATGAATACGGAAGGTATTTTACCGGGGCCGCTGAAAGTGCCGCGCCGGGCTTCTGCGCTGCACCGCGTGCTGGCGCCGCAGAGCCAGTCGATTACGCCACTGAGCGCGATGGATTGGGTCAATATGTTCGCCATGGCGGTGGGGGAAGAGAACGCGTCGGGCGGGCGAGTGGTAACCGCGCCGACCAACGGCGCCTGCGGCATTGTTCCGGCGGTACTGGCCTATTACGATCGTTTTATCAAAGAGGTGACGCCGGAAATCTATATGCGCTATTTCCTGACGGCGGGCGCGATAGGCATTCTGTACAAGATGAATGCCTCCATTTCCGGGGCAGAAGTCGGTTGCCAGGGCGAAGTGGGCGTGGCCTGCTCGATGGCGTCTGCCGGACTGGCCGAGCTGCTGGGTGGCAGTCCGGAGAAGGTGTGCATCGCCGCGGAGATCGGCATGGAGCATAACCTCGGCCTGACCTGCGATCCGGTGGCCGGCCAGGTGCAGGTGCCGTGCATCGAGCGTAACGCGATTGCGGCAGTGAAGGCGATAAACTCGGCCAGTATGGCGATGTACCGTACCAGCGATCCAAAAGTCTCCCTGGATAAAGTTATCGAAACGATGTTTGAGACGGGCAAAGATATGAACGCCAAGTACCGTGAAACCGCCCGGGGCGGTCTGGCGATTAAAGTCGCGGTGTGTGAATCCTGAGCCCCCTAAAAACCGCCTGCCTGAGCCGCAGGCGGTTTTCTCTTCCCTGATCTTTAAAATCATCTGAAGCCTGTTAGCTTTTTTTCTCTCCGTCGGACGGCGTAAAAGACCACACCACGCTGTTAGAAGCCGATGAGGTGTACCATTCGTTAATTGTGGCATCAGCCTCGTTGGTCTGGGCAGCGGCGGGCAATTTCTCTTTTGGCTGATGCGTTTTTTTCCGAATACGGATACGGGAAGGGGGGCCGGCATTGAGCTGCGCCTTAAATGTACGCATGTGCGAGTCAAATAAAATCGACTCCAGCTGATGCAGCCGATCGAGACCGCGCAAAATACCAATCAGCGTACTGAGGGTAACGGATTCGCCTAATTCAACGCGTTTAATGGTTGCCGCGCCGACCTGAGCGCGTTCGGCCAGCTCAATCTGTGACAGGCCCAGCTGTATACGCGTTTCTTTAATTCTTCGGCACAGTTCAGAAATAATTTCACTGTCGGGCATGGTACTGAAACGCATCTTAATTCCTCTACTGCGTAATAAAACCTGACTAATTATTTAGCAAGCCAATTTATAAATAAAGCGAATAATTTCTCTTTTGCGATAGCGGCGACAATGTTTTTTGCCAATGTCATCAAAGAGTTGGGTATAGGGTCGTTCCTGCAAATCCCGCGGTTTCAGGCGCCGAATAAAGAGGCTTCGGATCATTCGCCTGGGGCGATACTCCGTGGCGCAGGGATGAGCCTCCGTCTCTGCCATAATGCAATTACGGCGAATTATGGTTATATATATCCCTTTCTGCGGCCCGGTTTCGCCGCAGCCACTCTTACGGATGATAACGATACGCCATGAATCTTCGTGAAAATATTGTGAGCCAATTCAGCCTGCTGTCGCCAGAACTCCAGCGCGCGGCGGAATTTTCCCTGCAAAATGCCAACCAACTGGTGGTGCAATCAATGCGCGCCTTCGCCGCGGAAGCCGGCGTTAAGCCTGCCACGCTGCTACGCCTGGCGCAGCGTCTGGGCTATAACGGTTGGCGGGAGCTGAAAAGCGCATTTATCGACGATCTCGGCTTAGGAAATGATACATATGTATCTAAGGCTGAAAAATTGATCGCCAAAGGGACGCAGCCCGCGCTGTACGAAGAGGTGTTCCTCGCGCATCAGGCCAATCTGGCATTCACTCAGGCAGAGAATCAACACGCTATGCAGCAAGCGGTGACGTTGCTGGATGAAGCGAAGCAGGTCTATATTTGCGGCTTCCGCGCCAGCTTTCCTATCGCCTGGTCGTTGTTTTATGTCTATCGATTGTTCAATCGCCAGGTGTCGCTGATTGACGGGCTGGCCAGTAATATCGAAGTCTTCACCCGTGAGATCAACGCGGAAGACTGCCTGCTATTGACCAGCTTTTCTCCCTATTCCCGCGAATCTCTCGACGTTCTCAATGCTGCCAGGCAGGCCGGGGCACGGATTATCGCCATCACCGACTCTCCGGTTTCGCCGCTGGCGCAAGCGGCGGACTGCACGTTGCTTTTCTCCCTCAGCAGCCCCTCTTTTTTCCCTTCGATAGTGTCCGGTATGGGCGTCGCCGAGTGTTTGCTGGCGATGCTGGTTGCCCGCCACGGTAGGGAGGCGGTGAATAAAATTGAGAGCGCAGAACGTTATCTGCAACGCTCCGGGGCGTATGTGATGCCCGATAAATCCTGATAAATGATTCATTTGCTTTTATCATAAGAAAATTAAATACATTTGAATCATTATTGAATTGACGAGATTCAAATGGATCCTGCAAGATGCTTTCAACTTACGCGAAAGCGATTTCTAAAGCAGGATAAAAGCATGAGTCAAATCATTCACCGCAGCCTCCGTACCACCCCGGCAGTGGCAGTCAGCGCCCAGGGCGCTTACATCACCGATGCCAGTGGTCAACGCTATCTGGACGCCTGCGGCGGGGCGGCGGTTTCTTGTCTGGGTCATGCCCACCCGGATGTGCTGGCGGCGATGCACCGGCAGATCGATCGGTTGGCCTATGCCCACACCAGTTTTTTCACCAGCGATACGGTGGAACAACTGGCAGAGCAGCTTGTCCGCACCGCGCCCGGTTCCCTGAACTATGCCTATTTCGTCTCCGGCGGATCGGAAGCGGTTGAAACGGCGCTGAAGCTGGCGCGCCAGTATTTTGTGGAGATCGGGCAGCCGGATCGCACGCTATTTATTGCCCGTAAACAAAGCTACCACGGCAATACGCTGGGTGCGCTGGCCGTTGGCGGTAACGAGTGGCGCCGCCGCCAGTTCGCGCCGCTGCTGATGGATGTGGTGCGCGTGTCGGCCTGTAATGAGTACCGTGACCGTGAGGCGGGTGAAAGCCAGCAGCAATATACCGAGCGCTTACTTGGCGAACTCGAAGCGGCAATTCTGGACGCCGGGCCGGAAAAAATTATCGGTTTTATCGCCGAAACGGTGGTTGGCGCAACCACTGGCGCAATGCCGCCTACGCCGGGTTATCTGCAAGGCGTTCGTCGGCTGTGTGATAAATACGGCATTCTGTATATCGCCGATGAGGTGATGTGCGGCATGGGCCGTACCGGCACGTTGCACGCCTTTGAACAGGATGGCGTTGTCCCTGACATCGTGACCATCGCAAAAGGTTTAGGCGGGGGTTATCAGCCCATTGGCGCAGTGCTGGCCAGTGAGCAAATCGTCGCCGCGCTGCAAGCCGGTAGCGGAATGTTCCAGCATGGTCACACCTACATCTGCCACCCGACCGCCGCAGCGGCTGCGCTGGCCGTACAGCAGGTTATCGAGCGAGATCGTTTGCTCGAGCAGGTGCAGCAGCAGGGCGCGTATTTGCAGCAGGCTCTGCATGATGTGCTCGGCGGATTACCGTATGTCGGTGATACGCGCGGTCGCGGTTTGTTCGCCGGCGTGGAGCTGGTATGCGATAAAGAGCGCAAAACGGCATTCGATCCGCTGCTGAAGCTGCACGCCGCTATCAAAGCGCAGTGTATGGCCCACGGGCTGCTGGTCTATCCGATGGGCGGAACCATTGATGGCCAGCGGGGCGATCATATTCTGATTGCGCCGCCGTTTATTGTCAGCCGGTCAGAACTCGATTTCGTGGTGGATACCCTGCACAAGGTCATCAGCGAAGAGACGCATAAACTGATGAGACGTCAGCCATGAATCGTTTACCTGCGCTGTCAGAACAGCAGTGGAGCGATGAACAACGCCAGCTTGCGGAGGAGATTATCAACGGGCCGCGCGGCGCGCTGCTGCCGCCGTTTGAACCGTTGTTGCGCAGCCCGGAACTGATGGCCCATGCGCAGCGAATGGGGGAGTATCTGCGCTACCGTAGCGCGCTGGGGCAGCGGTTGTCGGAACTGGCCATCCTGCTGACCGCGCGTCACTGGTCGCAGCCGGTTGAGTGGGCCATTCATGCGCCAATAGCGAGGGAAAAAGGGATCCCGGCGCAGGCGGTGCAGGCAATCAATGAATGGCGTCAACCAGAGACGCTGGCGGCTGATGAATGGGTGGTTTACCATTTTTGCCAGCAGCTGCATCAGCATAAAAAAGTCAGCGATGATATCTGGCAACAGGCAATCGGTCTCTGGGGGGAAAAGGGCGTTGTCGATCTGATTGGCATCAACGGTTATTACAGCTTTCTTTCAATGATCATGAACGGCGCGCAGACGCCAGTACCCGACACCAGGGATTTTATTCTTCCCGCATAAATAATTCGCACGCTTTCATTTTTGTATCGCGTGCGAATGTAGGGATACTGTTTTTATTCTCAACGCCAATATCAGTTTTAGGGTATTGCGTGAAAACTCCTGTCTGCTGTCTTAATTACGCTGAGGATTATTATGTCTGCATTATTGAAAAAATTAAAGATTACCCTGGCACTGGTTGCCTGTTCGGCGAGTTTTGCCGTCATGGCACAAGATAAATTATTAGTCGGTGTGGATACCGCCTTCGTTCCCTTTGAATTTAAGCAAGGTAATAAATATGTTGGTTTTGATATCGATTTATGGGAAGCCATTGCAAAGAAAATGAATGTCAGCTACGAATTACGCCCTATGGATTTCGGCGGTTTAATTCCTGGGCTGCAATCGCGTAATTTAGATGTGGCAATGGCCGGGATCACCATTACCGATGCCCGCAAACAGGTCGTTGATTTCAGCGACGGTTACTACGATGCGGATCTCTTAATGGCGGTGAAGAGCGGTGATAATTCCATCACCAAATTCAGCGAGCTGGCCGGTAAAAAAGTGGGGCTGAAGCAGGGCACCGCCGCGGCCAGTTTTATGAAATCCAAATATAAAGCCAACTATGTCGAATTCCCCAATATTGATAACGCCTATCTCGACCTGCAGGCAGGCAACCTGGACGCGGTGGTTCACGACTCCCCGAACGTGCTCTACTACGTGAAAACCGCAGGTGGCGGTAAGGTAAAATCGACCGGGGAAACGGACAGCATTCTGCCGCAGAAATACGGTTTTGCCCTGCAGAAAAACAGCAGCCTGACGCCGAAGGTCGATGCCGCGTTAAACGCATTACGCGCGGATGGCACCTACGACAAGATTTATTTCAAATGGTTTAACAAGCAACCTAAATAATCCCCGCCGGGCCGGGTAACCCCGGCCAGAACCGAGAGTAATAGACCGCATTATGAATTTCGAAACGAAATATATATGGGAATCGCTGCCGCTATTATTACAGGGGCTGCAGCTGACAATATTGATCTCTATGGTCGGTTTGGCGGGCGGCTTTATCATCGGTCTGCTGGCAGGAATCTGTCGCGCACTGGGAGGCGGCATCGCGAAAACGTTATCATTAATTTTTGTCGAGCTGATTCGCGGTACGCCAATTATGGTACAGGTGATGTTTATCTATTTTGCCTTGCCAATGATTCTGCCTGTTCGTATCGACCCCATCACGGCCGCGATGGTCACCATTATTATTAACTCCGGCGCGTATATTGCGGAAATTACGCGCGGCGCAATTTTGTCCATCAATAGAGGATTTAAAGAAGCCAGTCTGGCGATGGGATTATCGCAGCGCGCAACGCTATGGCACGTGATTATGCCGCTGGCCCTGCGCCGCATGATCCCGGCGTTGGGCAACCAGTGGATTATCAGCATTAAAGACACCTCGCTGTTCATTGTTATAGGCGTCGCGGAATTAACGCGCCAGGGGCAGGAGATCATCGCCGGGAACTTCCGTGCCCTTGAGGTCTGGACAGCGGTAGCCCTGATTTATCTTGTCGTCACCCTGTGCCTGAGCTTCCTGCTGAAGCAACTGGAGAAAAGGATCCATATTTTATGAGCATGGTTGAATTTAGCGCGGTCGCTAAACATTTCGGTACCACCCAGGTGCTGCACGATATCAATCTGAAAATTGATGCCGGTGAAGTGGTCGTGATTATCGGTCCTTCAGGTTCAGGTAAATCGACGCTGCTGCGTTGTATCAACAAGCTGGAAGAGATCTCCTCCGGCACCTTGCTGGTTGCCGGAATGCACCTGACCGATCCTCACGTCAACGAGTGCGAAATCCGCCGCGAAGCGGGGATGGTATTCCAGCAGTTTCATCTGTTTCCGCATCTGACGGCGCTGGAAAATGTGATGTTTGGGCCTATCCGCGTACGCAAAATGAGTCAAGCGGCAGCCCGTGAACAGGCGCTGGCGCTGCTGGAACGTGTCGGCCTGGGCGAACGGGCCGAGCACTATCCGTCGGAGCTTTCAGGCGGCCAGCAGCAGCGCGTGGCTATCGCCCGCGCGCTGGCGGTGAAACCGAAAATGATGCTGTTTGATGAGCCAACCTCTGCGCTCGATCCGGAGTTGCGCCATGAAGTATTAAAAGTGATGCGTTCACTGGCGGATGAAGGGATGACCATGATTATAGTGACGCACGAGATTGGCTTTGCACGCGATGTGGCCTCTCGATTGATTTTTATCGATGGTGGAACCATTGCTGAAGATGGCCCACCTGATATCCTGCTGAATGCCAGTAGCAATCCGCGCCTGAAAGAATTTTTACAGCACGTTTCCTGAACATAAGTGAATCCATCACATGAAGAAAATCGACATCAGTGGTTCCCCGTTTGAGATTGGCCTGCGCCTTGGCGAGCTTGGCCGTGAAGCATGGCATCAGAAACTGATGCTCACGTCATTGTGGCAAACGGTGATGACCCTGCAGGCATCCCCTGAGACCCGGTTAATGCGCACCGAGGTGCAGCGGCATTATCCGCTCATCTGGCAGGAGCTGGAGGGGTTGGCGCAGGGGCTGGAGGCTACTGTTGATCAGGTCTTTGCCTGGAACTGCCGTGGCGATCTGGTGCGCTCAACGTCGGATGGCTGTACGACGGTGGCCGGGGTAAACGCCGCTGGCGAGCGGATTATCGCGCACAATGAAGACGGTTTTCCTCAGTTACGGGATGAATGCTTGCTGGCTACCATTACCCCGAGTCGCGGACTGAGCTTTACGAGTTTTGCCTATCCGGGGTCGATTTGCGGCCACACCTTTGCGGTAAATGAAAAAGGTATCGTTAACACGGTGAATAACATCCGTGCAGTGCATCGTCCGCAGGGATTACCGCGTCAGATCCTGGCTCGCGCCTCGCTGAATGCGAACACCCTCGACGAGGCCATCACTATACTTACCGGCCAGCCGCGATCCGGGGCGTTTCACCATACGCTCGGGCAGCTGGGCGATGCGCGGCTGTTCAGCGTTGAGGCCACCGGTCAAGGCTGTTCCGTTCTACCCCTGACGACGGTAACCGGGCATGCCAACCATCTGGTGCATGCGGCACTGGCTGGCGTTGAGCAGATCGTTACCGACAGTTCAGCGTCGCGGCAGTTACGCCTCGTGCAGTGGCGGGAAACGCAACCTCCGTTTGACGCCGCGGCGGCAAAAACCATTCTCTCAGATACCCATGACGCAGAACTGCCAATTTACCGGCTGGCTGCCGACGATCCGGATGAGGAGAACACCCTCGCAACGGTAGTTTTCACCCTCGATGCCAACCACGTCAGGTGGCAAATTTTCGACATTAACCGCGACGATGCTAAATTTCAGGGAGAAGTGCGTGGGTGAGATAGCAGGTCGTCAGTCATAAAGGGCAGGGTAGTACCGTTGGCCCGGCGTTCGATAGTACCGTCCGGATACTGCCAGATATCTGCGTCCAGGGAGATGTCCTGAAGCGCGGTGTCCGGAATATTCAGGTTTGCGTCTCTATACGATTCGGGCCATCGCCGTTTCTCATCTGCCTCGTGCGCGCCGAAGCATACTCTCACGGACATACTACGAAAAACAAAATGTCTTGTTCAGTTAAGTATGGCTTTCAGGACATCGCCTGTTAATTAGCCCTTATACCTTAGTTGATGATTTCAAGGTTACTGCTGTTTCTGCTTTTTTATCCTTTCGTATGTCGCCTGCATCTCACTAAAAAATTTATACAACTTTGTCAGAGTTACACATTTTTACGTATTAACTTTTTTTTGCTGAGCTTAAAAACGCTTGACAAAATCAACGCCAAAGTTAAATTTGAGCGAGTGCTCTAATTTTATGTCATGTATTTAGAATGGTAAAAATGGTTCTTAATGATTTACAAAACACTCTATAACAAGGGGAATAGCGTAATGCCACTTTTTTTCCAGGAAACTCAGTTGAAGAGAGCAAATATGATTACCCTTGCTCTGGCTTTTACTTTCTCTATTTTTTCCGCACCAACCTCAGCAAATGCCTCACCATCAAAAACTTATCGTATCGCTATTTATAGGGGAGATGCCGGGTGCGCGGGGTGTTCAGAAATGGTGGTGAAATCGCTCGTCGGTACTGGCCTGCCGCTGAACATCGCTTATGTGGGTGAAAAAGAAACGCTGAAAGTGAATGAGCAAACGCTTAAAAAATTCGATATCTACATTCAACCCGGCGGCGGTCAGGATATAGCCGGTTCTTATGACGTCATTGGTGATGATGGCGCTGAGGCTATCCGTCAATTTGTGAAAAGCGGCAAAGATTTTATTGGCATTTGCATGGGGGCGTATCTTGCCGATAAAGACTGGATTGGGCTCATTGATGCTCCCCTTGAGTCAGAAGTGGGAAGACCTGGTTCACGCGCCTATGATGAGGGGGATTACACCTTGCAAGTGAAATGGAATAATAAACAGGAACCTTTTTACTATCAGGATGGCCCCTATCTGAATAACACAACCTCAAATGCTGGGTTCCAGGCGATAGCGTATTACGACAATGGGGATGTCGCTATCGCCAGATATAAATATGGGGAAGGGCATGTCATATTATCAGGCCCTCACCCTGAAGCCGATGAAACATGGATAGATGCCCGAGTTGCGGGTAACACCACCGCGGAAAGTAAAATGAAACGCATTTTAAGCTATCTGGGCATAAACAAGCGCTAATTTCTACTGCGGGTTTTTCATGCGCTTCAGAAGGATTTACCAAGGATTTTAAAAGAAATCTCATATATTTCATTAAGAAAAGCGGTTCTTTTTTCTTTTGAATAATCGAGGATCAGCATACTCGAGTATCCATCTATTAATGCATTTATTTGTCTGGCGGATACCGAAGCGTTTATCGAGGAAAACTCGCCCTCATTAATTCCGGAGTCGATGATTTCTTCGAGTATATTGATCCATTGGAGTGATTGATTATGGACCAAATTAGCATAATCACCGTCGCGCGCGGCCATCGGCCAGAGTTCAAGGTAGAGCAGCCAGTGCGCTGATGGCGCATCAGGTAACAGCGTTTTGATATACAGCCTGACCCTGTCAGTTGGGCTCATACTTTCCGAGGCATTAAACGTTGCATGACATTCCTCGATGTCATTATCAAACATATATTTTATGGCCGATTTTTTTAATGCTTCCCAGTTACTATAATAATGATAGATGTGGCTCCTTGAAATATTAAGCTTTTGTGTAAGATCGCGGGTGGAGACATTGTTGAATCCTTTTTCTCTAAAAAGCTGCAGAGCGGCTATCTTTATTAGTTCCGAAAAATTTGTTGCTTTCAAAATTTAACCTTCATAGTGCGTAAAATTATCGTGTCGCAGAAAACGCTCTATCATTGCTCTGCACCTAATCAACAGCCAAATTTACTACACAGTCATGGCCAGAGGCAATGACTGGGTTTTACACAGGACGGTGAACGTTACCATCATGGCGTGGCGGTTTCTTACATCTGCGATTGCTCCCTGAACGATTTCCGAGAGGCGTTCGTAGGTAGAGCAGGGAAGCCAGCCGGGTCAGCGCGGCACAAACCGGCGCACCGTTATGCCATTATACTATCTGTAGCGCTCGTAGGTCACACGCCAGCCTTCACCTTTATCGACAGGCGACAGTTCAAGTTTATTTCCTGTTAAATGAAAAGCGCGCTCCATTTTTTGACCAATTAATCCACTGGCAAGTGCAGAATTCACCGTTAAGATGAAACGCCCGGCAACATCGTCAATTTTAATATCACCATAAAGTGCTTCATAACCGTTTACCGTATAGGCGGAGTCAGGTACTGTTTTGTCCGGATTGCTTGCTTGCGCAGACAAGGTTCCGGCATCGGTGATAATAAGTTGTCCGGTGTAAGGTATCTCTTTCAATTCTTCACCAGTCCCGGTTTCAAATTTGACCATTTTCCACGCGCCAATCAGGGCGGACTGGTTGCTGTCTTTCCCTGATAAGGCACCTTTCTCTGTACAAACCGGCTGGACATTATTGCCATTGGCCATGACGGGTATAACCCGGGTGGCCATAAAAAGAATGACCGCAACCTTGATGTAAAAACGCATATATATTCTCCATTGTTTTATGATTAGAAATCTGAACGGCTGATTATAGGATTTTGATTCCTGTGACCTTTTGAAGATAGCTGAATAGCTTATCCTGATAAGCGATATGACTAATTCTCCTTGTAGCTGATGCGATCATTCGGCTTCGTCCCGAATGGGGTGTGGGAATGCATATTCACTGTTGATTTTTACAATCAGAAAACTGACCAGGGCCAGTATCAGAATGACCCAAGGCAAACCATTGACGCCGGGTCCCTGAAGGATAATTCCTCCGGTAATCCCCCCCAGGGCAATCGCCGCGTTCCAGCTCACCACCGTCATGGAGATCGCTACATCAGCACCATCTTCCGCCGCATCGGCAAGTGCGGTATTCAACAGCGTTGCAGCACCACCAAATGTCACACCCCATACAGCGCTACCTACAATAAGAATGGCGGGTGTATAAGAGAACAGCCCCAGGAATAATGAGACGATAGAAAATATAGCCAGCGATGCCAGTACCATTTTACGTAACTGGCTATCAATTATTTTTCCGGTAAAGATAAGACCCGCGAGAGCGGACAGGCCAAAAATTAATAAAATACCGTCAACATGGGCCCCCATACCTGATAATGACGAAAACGGTGCGATATAGGTGTAAAGGATATTGTGTGCAAGCATCCAGGTCAGTACGACCGCGAGGACCGGCCTGACCCCGGGGGTCGCCAGTACTTTCCTGAACGGTATTTTTTGATGTTTTTGCTGCCCCGCAGAGTCCGGAACGCTGATACGGATCCATATCATTAGTAACAGCGAAAGTACTGACATAATACCGAACGTCAGGCGCCAGCCAAGATAATGCCCAAGCCAGGTTCCCAGCGGAACGCCTAGTGAGAGCGCCAGCGGTGTCCCAGCCATGGCTATCGCCATAGCCCGACCCTGATGAAGCGGGTCAACAATTCGGCGTGAAAACCCCGCCAGCAGGCTCCACGCCAGTCCCGCAGCCGCCCCGGCCCCCAAACGCGCTAACAGGGTCAGGTAAACATTTGATGAAAGTGCTGTAATGGTATTAAAAATGAAGCATCCCGCTACGGTCATTAATAAGACATATTTCCGATTCCACGACCGGGTAACGATAGTTAACGGAATAGCGGCAAATAATGACCCGAGGGCGTAGACGGTGACCCACTGGCCTGCGCTAGCCAGCGAAATATTCATTCCCTTACTGATTTCTGGCAATAATCCTGCTGGAATAGTTTCCGTCATGATGCAAATAAATCCGGTCATCGCAAAAGCCATTAATGGCATATAGGGAAATGTGTCATTCATTTTCTGCATTTTGCAATACCGTTAATGTTTAATTAAGCCTGCCAGGTGCGCAGGCTTAGCGCCTAATAGAGTAGATCGTTAGTCAATTAAAGTGCCATGTTCAGTATTGTTTCCGCCACTTCAGCAGTAATTTTTCCATGTTCACCTAATGCGATGTGCCCATGTTCTTTTAACTTGCCGATAACAGCTGAAATATCTTCCGCGCCCAGACCATAATCAGAAAGTCGGGTTTTAACGCCCATCAGTTCAAAAAATTCCACGGTGGCATTGATAGCCTCATCGGCCATTTTTTCGCTATCAGACTCAGGAATATTCCAGACACGCGCACCGTACTGAGCCAGCTTTTCTGCTTTTTCCTTTTTGCACAAGCGCCATAGTGCAGGCATAACGATAGCGAGGGTACGGGCGTGGTCGATTCCGTATAATGCAGTAATTTCCTGGCCAATCATGTGAGAAGCCCAGTCAGTTGGGACACCTGTGCTCAACATTCCATTCAGGGCCATCGTCGCAGCCCACATGATGTTAGCTCTGGCGTCGTAGTTTTGGGGATTTTTAAGGGCTACTGGTCCTTCTTCTTTCAGCGTGCTCAGCAGTCCTTCCGCCAGGCGATCCTGCACCTTAGCGTTAACCGGGTAAGTGATGTATTGCTCAAGAACGTGGACAAATGCATCAACAACCCCGTTTGCGGTTTGTTGTTCAGGCAGCGTGTAGGTCATTTCCGGTTCGAGCACTGAAAATTTCGGCATAACGTAAGGGGAGGTGAAAAAGAGTTTATCCTGGGTGGTCACCCGATTAATCACCGCCGTGTTATTCATCTCTGAACCCGTGGCCGCCAGGGTCAGCACGCATCCAAAAGGGAGAGCTTGTTTCACCACGCCGCCATAACTCTTGACGATCTCCCATGGATCATTTTCGTAGAGGGCTGCGGCGGCAATAAATTTAGTCCCGTCGATCACTGAACCGCCGCCCACGGCCAGAAGAAAATCAATTTTTTCTGCTCTGACAATCTCAACGGCTTTCATCAGGGTTTCATAATGAGGGTTTGCTTCTACACCGCCAAACTCATAAACCAGGGTGTTTGTCAGGGACTCTTTTACGCGTTTCAATATACCGTGTTTTATAACGCTGCCCCCGCCATAGACAATCATGACCTTTTTACCCTGCGGGACTTCTTGTGCTAACGCAGAAATTTGATCGCGACCAAAAAGAATTTTTACCGGATTATGATAGATGAAATCTTGCATAATGATTACCTCATTTTCAGAATTAAAAGCCGTCACTACAACGAGGACATATTCACGTCGTGGAATATAAAGTACCATTTTAAATTTTATTTATTAATCAACATAAATTTCACTTACTTGTGAAATTTATTTGATAATTAATGACAGGCTGGTACGCTGACGTCTCCAGTAGGGACCGACGAGGAGGGATCGTGTGGATGAATTAAAGGTTTTTTTAACAGTGGCCAGGCTGAAAAGCTTTACCAAAGCCGCAGCTGAAATAGGTGTGACACCCTCAGCCATCAGCCACACGGTGAAATCTCTTGAGGAAAGGCTTGGGATCCGCCTGCTGGCCAGAACCACCCGCAGTATCTCCACTACGGAAGCAGGTGAAAGGCTCATTAACGAAGTAGGCCCGTTAATGGAACAGGTTGATGATGCTATTAGTCGGTTGAGTGAGCTTAGGGAAAAACCCACTGGCGTCATACGCCTCACGGCGGCAGATGATGTTATCCAGTATTTGATCCGTCCTGTATTACCGGACTTTCTGAGTCGCTACCCAGATATTCAGATTGAAATCGGCATTGACTATGGATTTACAGATATTGTTGATCAGCGTTTTGATGCCGGGATTCGTCCGGGCGATGTTCTGAATAATGATATGATTGCCGCAAAAATAAGCCAGAACTGGCGCCAGCTTGTTGTTGCTGCACCAGATTATTTTAAGCGTTATGCTAAGCCCAGGAAGCCGCAGGATCTTTTGAACCACAACTGCATTAACGTCCGCTATTCTGATACGAGTGGATTGTACGCCTGGGAATTCGAGAAAGATGCTCAGAAATTCAGTCTGAAAGTCAAAGGGCAATATATTGCGAACAGCACGATTCATCAGCTCGATGCAGCATTAGACGGGCTGGGGATTGCCTATATTCCCGAGTATGTTGCAGATGGATATATCAAAAGCGGCAAGCTGATTGCTGTTCTGACCGAGTGGTGTCCATATTTTGACGGCTACCATATTTATTATCCTCACCGCCGACAGGATTCTCCTGCGTTTATGGCTTTTCTGCAAGTTTTGCGCGACAGGTACAATAATGGAATAAGATAAATTTATGAGTAAAGGATTATGTCCACGATAAGCACCTGGGTCGATTCCTGGGAGGCGGCCATGAGGGTAGGGAAGCGCCGTCCCGTCAAGTCAGCGTAATGCTCTGCCAGTGTTACAACCAATTCTGATTAGAAAAACTCATCGAGCATCAAATGAAACTGCAATTTATTCATATCAGGATTATCAATGCCATATTTTTGAAAAAACCGTTTCTGTAATGAAGGAGAAAACTCACCGAGGCAGTTCCATAGGATGGCAAGATCCTGGTATCGGTCTGCGATTCCGACTCGTCCAACATCAATACAACCTATTAATTTCCCCTCGTCAAAAATAAGGTTATCAAGTGAGAAATCACCATGAGTGACGACTGAATCCGGTGAGAATGGCAAAAGCTTATGCATTTCTTTCCAGACTTGTTCAACAGGCCAGCCATTACGCTCGTCATCAAAATCACTCGCATCAACCAAACCGTTATTCATTCGTGATTGCGCCTGAGCGAGACGAAATACGCGATCGCTGTTAAAAGGACAATTACAAACAGGAATCGAATGCAACCGGCGCAGGAACGCTGCCAGCGCATCAACAATATTTTCACCTGAATCAGGATATTCTTCTAATACCTGGAATGCTGTTTTCCCGGGGATCGCAGTGGTGAGTAACCATGCATCATCAGGAGTACGGATAAAATGCTTGATGGTCGGAAGAGGCATAAATGCCGTCAGCCAGTTTAGTCTGACCATCTCATCTGTAACATCATTGGCAACGCTACCTTTGCCATGTTTCAGAAACAACTCTGGCGCATCGGGCTTCCCATACAATCGATAGATTGTCGCACCTGATTGCCCGACATTATCGCGAGCCCATCTATACCCATATAAATCAGCATCCAGGTTGGAATTTAATCGCGGCCTCGAGCAAGACGTTTCCCGTTGAATATAGCTCATAACACCCCTTGTATTACTGTTTATGTAAGCAGACAGTTTTATTGTTCATGATGATATATTTTTATCTTGTGCAATGTAACATCAGAGATTTTGAGACACAACGTGGTTCCCGCCATGTGAAAATCCGGCCAGACCAACATCATTCTGGCGCTCCGAAAGAAGGGATATTCGCCGCCGTGACCAGCCTGAAGCGGATCGCATAATCTTTGGCCGCTTAGTAGTCGAGGAACATGGCATCGAGCGTGCCAATAAATTTTGAGCTTGATAGGATTTTGATGTTATGCTATGGAAAAGGATTATTTACAGGTCTGGAGGTAATTTATATGACGCCAAAAGAAATACTTTGCCAATGGGTTGACGCATTTAATAATGCAGATGTAGAAACTATTTCAGAATTATATGATGATAATGCAATAAACCATCAGGTAGCCAATGAGCCAGTTATTGGGAAAGAGGCTATAAAGAAAATGTTTGAACAAGATTTTTCTTTTCCAGAAATGGTTTGTATCGTTGAAAACATTTTCGAAGATGGACAATGGGCAATTTTAGAGTGGCGTGCCCCATTAGGTTTGAGGGGTTGCGGTTTTTTTCAAATAGTAAATAATAAAATTATATTTCAAAGAGGCTATTGGGATAAGCTATCTTTCTTAAAACAGCACAATTTACCTATTGAATAAAATTCATATATACCTTATATGAATAGCTTGCAAATTTCTTAAAGTGTGCATTAAGGGAAGCATAATAACTTCCCTTAACCAATCTGTGGATTCTTTACACCATCGTATAATGTGATCCTGCTTTTCCAGGTAGCCCCGGGTGGCCTCAAAATAGGTGAATGTCGATTCCGGTTTTACAAATCGAAGCTGCATCAGGTGGCTCGTCGCGTCGTCGACGTAGACCAGTGCGGTACAGGCGGGTGCACGGTTCTCGAACCAGCGATGGTTGCTTGCAGCCATCAATCTGCATCAGTTCGCCGCAGCAGGCCCGGCGATAGCGTGGCTGCTGAATTTTCGGCGCACGTTGTTTGCGGGGGATCCGGAGACCGGCTTTGACCATGAGTGAACGGACGGTCTCTTTGGACAGGTGAACATCGTGCAGTTCTGCGAGTTTCACATATGCAAGCGTCGGCCCAAAGTCGGTATAGCGATCTCGGATTATATTGAGCGCACACTGTGCAAAACCATCAGGCAGCTGGTTATTGCTGGGGTTTCCTCGACGGCGGTTAGCCATACCTGGCGGGCCAGATTCACGGTAACGCGACAGAAGACGCCGGCACTGACCAGCGGAGATACCCAGGCGCTGCGCGGGCATCTGCGTTGTCAGGTGCCGGTCGACAACATGGGTTAACTTCATCCAAAGTAAAAAACCGCGCTGAATGGGCCATGAGCAGAATCCCGGGATGGTTAACTGAGTTCTGATCAAAACCGCATAATCTTGCTACTTCTATATTGGTGCGCATAATGTATATTATGTTAAATGCCATTAAAGAAACCGAGTCTGCCGCAATGCGCCCCCATACCCTTACCTTACCCCGCGCTAAGCCGGGATATTCAAATCATTTCCCGTCGCTAAAGAACTAACGCCATCGTGTCATCCACCTGCCGCCGCAACGCCTGGGAGCGCCTTCCGTCACGCGCAGCTCGCACTCATATCGCGCAGACTCAGGAGTCTGACCCGGTGTGCCTGTTCGATGGCGTCGCTCCCTGCTGCTCTTTGGGCAATAATGAGCGAGGCGAGATGCCAAAGGCTTTGCGGAAGGCGTGGCTGAAATGAGAGAAATCAGAGAAGCCGAAATCCAGCGCCGCCTGGGACACGCTACTGACTCGTCCGCGTTCGAGGGCCTCTCGGCTCGCTCGCAGCCTCTCCTGCCAAATCACGGCCATCGGCGTTTTTTTGTGGCGGGCGAAAGCACGCGTGACGGTGCGAATGGAAACATGGTGCGCCCGAGCCAGGCTCTCAATGTTCAAATCTGGATCGACAAGCTGCCGCCGAATGTAAATCATCATCCTGGCGTACAGATCGCGCTCAGCACTCACGTTATCCAGATCCTGCAATTCCAGACTCAGCACCAGCAGATCCAGCATCGTCTGGGAGAAACGGCCAGAAATATCTGGGTTGTCCAGACACGCGGGCATCGCTGTCGCCTGACGCAGCATTTCACGCAGTGGAATCACGCCGGGCCGACTGTCATCCAGTACCATAGCGGTGAGCGTTTCAATCCTCGGCAAACGACAACTCAGCAGATGCCGCGGGATCCTCACCAGGTGATTATCGCCCCCACCCAAGCTGAAACTGAACGTCTGCGCGGCGTCGTATAACACCAGGCTATCCGCCGCCAGCGCTGCCTTGCGTCCTCCCTGTTCAAGCTGGCCGTACCCGCCTCACCTACGCCACGCGAGACAGCTTTACCCCCACAGGTGGCGACGAAATTAAGCAAGGCACCGGGCTGGACTCCTTCGTCAGCATCTTTCGTTACGTCCACTATATGGATGTGGGGGGCTTCACGGTCGCGCCGCAGGTGCTGATGCCCTACGGACGTCTTTATAACGGCTCCCTGGGCGGTGCCCGCCTCGATTCCGCCAGCGGCCTGGGCGACCCCATTCTGGCCACCCCGGTCTGGCTGGTGAACAACCCCAGCACCACCTTCGCCCTCGTGCCCTACCTGTACGTCCCTGCCGGTTCCTACGATGCCGGGCGCACGCTCAACGTCGGTGAGAACCGCTGGAAGTTCGATCTGCAGCTTGGCGGCGTGCAGCAGCTTGGTAACGGTTTCGCCACGCAGCTGTCCGCTGATGCGATGTGGTATGGCGACAACGACGATGCCACGGGCATCGGCACCGGCCGCCTCAAACAAGACAACACCTATCAATTTCAGGGCTGGGTAAGCTGGACGCCGCCCGCAGACAACACCTGGACCGTCTCCGCCGGTTACGCCAAATTGTGGGGCGGTAAGCAGCAGATCGACGGCGTCGAGAACGGACAAGCGACGCGTTCGGATCAGGTAAGGCTGGAATTGTCGAAATTCATCACCCCCACGGTGCAAGTGCAGGGCTTGCTCCAACGCGACATCAACGTCGATGGCGGTTTTAAGGAAGATCTCCACACCACCCTGCGCGTGATGAAACTGTTCTGATTGAACAGAGACCTATGCACCCCCTTCCACTCACATGTTACGGAGAAATCCACCATGAGCGAACAGCAGCAAAAGCCGTCTCTCTATGAACGTCTCGGCGGGTATGACGCCGTCTACGCCTTCGCAGGCGAAGTGTTGAAGACCTGTATGAAGCATCCCGACATCGGCCATATCTGGGCGCACGTGTCCGAGTCTTCATTTCAGAAAGAGCATATCAACTTCGTTGATTTCTTGTGCAAGCACTGGGGTGGCAACACCGTCTATCGGGGACGAGATATGGTGACCGCGCATCGCGGCATGGGGCTGACCGAGGTGCACTGGAAAGCCGTATTCGAGTCTATCGACGAGTGTTACGAAAACTTCAATGTGCCGCAGGATATTCGTGAAGAGGTCACCGCTTTCCTGACTCAATTCAAGCCCGCGGTCATCGGCAGTCCTTCGTATCGCGACGTGGTGCTCTCACACCCGGACATGGACGTGACCAAAGGCATGAAAAGTGTCGGTATCCACTGGCCTAAAGCCGATAAGCCGTCTTAACACCTTACGGACACCCACAGGCTGCGCGGGTGTCCATTTCAGCCAAACGACTGACCCGGATAACCAAGTCAGGATGGCATTCCGGGCTTATGTTCAAGACAGGCGCATGAGCAAACACAGAAAAAGGAAACAACATGGCTATTCAACGTCCCACTGCCGAACAACTCCAGGAGCTTGCCAGTCGGCTGCATATCAGCCTGACGCCGGCGCAGGCCGAGGAATATCTGGCGGTGATGCAGGCTAACTTCGACGCTTACGATCTGATCGACTCCCTTCCCGACGATATCCCGGAGGTCCGCTATCCGCGCGCCGCCGGCTATCGTCCGACTGGCGAGGACAATCCGCTCAATGCCTGGTATTACAAAACGGAGGTAAAAGGTGCAGCGACTGGCGCGCTGGCCGGGCGGACCATCGCTCTGAAAGACAATGTCTCGCTCGCCGGCGTACCGATGATGAACGGCGCCTCCACGCTCGAAGGTTTCGTCCCATCCTACGACGCGACCGTGGCCACCCGCCTGCTGGATGCCGGGGCGACGATTCTCGGCAAAGCCACCTGCGAGCACTTCTGCCTCTCCGGCGGCAGCCACACTTCCGACCCGGCCCCGGTGCACAATCCCCATCGTCATGGCTATTCCTCCGGCGGTTCGTCCTCCGGCAGCGCCGCACTGGTGGCGGCTGGCGAAGTGGACATGGCGATAGGCTGCGATCAGGGTGGTTCTATCCGTATCCCTTCCGCCTTTTGTGGTACCTACGGCATGAAACCGACCCACGGTCTGGTGCCTTACACGGGCATCATGCCGATTGAGGCGACCATCGACCACGCCGGTCCCATCACCGCCAACGTGCGCGACAACGCGCTGATGCTGGAAACCATCGCCGGAAGTGACGGGCTTGACCCGCGTCAGTACGCGCCCGTTGTAGAGAGCTATACCGCCGCCCTCGGAAAAGGTGTGCGCGGCCTGAAAATCGGCATTCTGACCGAGGGATTCCAGTTGCCGAATATGGACCCGCAGGTAGAAACGAAGGTGCGGGACGCCATCGCCCGCCTGCAAGCACTGGGCGCCATCGTTAGCGAAATTTCCGTGCCGGAACACAATCTGGCGGGCGCGCTTTGGTCGCCTATCGGCTGCGAAGGTCTGACCGCCCAGATGATGCACGGCAACGGCATGGGTTTTAACTGGGAAGGCCAGTACGACGTCAGCCTGCTGGACAAACACGCGCAATGGCGCGACAGCGCGGATGCCCTCTCCCCGTCGCTCAAAGTTTGCATGTTCGTCGGCCAGTATGGGCTGGAGCGCTATAACGGTCGCTACTACGCCAGAGCGCAGAATATCGCGCGTCGGGCCCGCGCCGGCTACGACCGGGCCCTGAGCGATTTCGACCTGCTGATGATGCCTACCGTGCCTGTCCTCGCTCAGCCGATACCAGACCCGGACTGCTCCATCACCGAATACATCTCGCGCGCTTTCGAAATGATCGGTAACACCGCTGCGCAGGACATCACCGGTCACCCGGCCATGTCTATCCCCTGTGGCATGGTCGACGGACTTCCGGTTGGCATGATGCTGGTAGGACGTCATTACGCTGAAAACACGCTCTATCAGGCCGCCGCCGCTTTCGAAGCCTGCGGTGACTGGCGGACGTTTTAACCTTAACTCTCGGGAAGCCTAAAATGAGCCATAAACACGACCACGACCATACCCACCCCCCCGTTGATATCGAGCTACGCGTCCGCGCACTGGAATCCCTGCTGCAGGAAAAAGGCCTGATCGACCCGGCTGCGCTGGATGAGCTGATTGACACCTACGAGCACAAAGTCGGCCCCCGAAACGGCGCACAGGTTGTCGCCAGAGCGTGGAGCGACCCGGAATACAAACGTCGACTGATGGAAAACGCCACTGCCGCTATTGCTGAACTGGGTTTCTCCGGAATACAGGGCGAAGACATGCTGGTCGTGGAGAACACGCCGGACGTGCATAACGTCACCGTTTGTACGCTGTGTTCCTGCTACCCCTGGCCGGTGCTGGGTCTGCCGCCGGTGTGGTACAAATCAGCGCCCTATCGTTCGCGTATCGTCATCGACCCGCGCGGCGTTCTCGCCGAGTTCGGGTTACACATACCAGAAAACAAAGAGATTCGCGTCTGGGACAGCAGCGCCGAGCTGCGCTATCTGGTCCTGCCTGAACGTCCGGCAGGCACGGAAGGCTGGAGCGAAGCGCAGTTGAGCGAACTCATCACGCGCGATTCGATGATTGGCACCGGTGTGGTTAGCGCACCATAACGAAAGGAGAAAACCATGAACGGGATACATGATCTGGGGGGGATGCACGGCCTTGGCCCGATCCCTACCGAGGAAAACGAGCCCTATTTCCATCATGAGTGGGAACGCCGGGTATTTCCTCTGTTCGCCTCGTTGTTCGTCGGCGGACATTTTAACGTCGATGAATTTCGCCACGCCATCGAACGTATGGCGCCGACCGAATATTTGCAGTCGAGCTACTACGAGCACTGGCTGCATGCATTCGAAACGCTGCTGCTGGCAAAGGGGGCGATCACCGTTGAAGAACTGTGGGGTGGCGCGAAGCCTGCCCCTTGCAAGCCTGGCACACCTGTGCTGACGCAGGAGATGGTGTCGATGGTGGTCAGCACCGGCGGGTCTGCTCGGGTCAGTCACGATGTTGCGCCCCGCTTCCGGGTGGGCGATTGGGTACGAACGAAAAATTTCAACCCGACCACCCATACCCGCCTGCCACGCTACGCACGCGATAAAGTCGGTCGCATAGAGATCGCTCACGGTGTGTTTATCACGCCAGATACTGCGGCGCACGGGCTGGGCGAACATCCCCAGCATGTTTACAGCGTCAGTTTCACCGCGCAGGCGCTGTGGGGAGAGCCGCGCCCTGACAAAGTGTTCATCGATCTGTGGGACGACTATCTGGAGGAAGCATGAATAATACGGTAGCACAACACGATTACGCCGCCCTCGGGTTACCGCGCGATGAGGAAGGGCCGGTGTTCGATAAGCCCTGGCAGGCAAAAGCGTTCTCCCTGATAGTCCATCTCCACCGGGCCGGGCTGTTCCCGTGGGCAGAATGGGTACAGACATTCAGTAAAGAGATCAACGCGGCGCCGGCGCAACCGGGTGAAAGCGCGAATGATGCCTACTATCGTCAGTGGACGGCGGCGATGGAAAACATGATGACGGCACTCAACCTGACGGTGCCGGATGAAATCAACCGACGGACGCAGGAGTGGCGCAAGGCGTATCTCAACACGCCCCACGGCCAGCCGATTGTACTGGCGAACGCCAGTTGCCCGCCGGCACATAGCCATCATCACCTTTCGCCGGGCGTGCCGGTCACGGTGAGTCCGGCACTCTCTATCAACAGCAAAATCGATAATGGAGTTACACCATGAGTGATATCACCCTTAATGCCCACACCCCGGCTGCTCCCATTCCTGTCGCGAAACTGTTGCCCTGGGCGCTGTTCACCGCCCTGCTGGCGCTGCTGGCCATCTATTTCGTTGGCGCAGAACAAGGCGCAACGTCGATGTTTTCCGGCACGCAGGTGCATGAATTCTTCCACGACGCACGTCATCTGCTGGGCTTTCCCTGCCACTGAGGAGGCGGAAATGATTGGCAAACTGTTATTTAAAGGGATGATGGCCGGCGTTCTGGCCGGGATGGTGGCATTTGCCTTTGCACACCATTTCGGCGAGCCGCAGGTCGATCGCGCGATTGGCCTGGAAAAAAGCATGTCAGCTCACGCTCACCACCACGGCGCGTCAGCAGACGGCGAAGAAGAAGAGGTGTTTAGCCGACAGACCCAGTCCGGGATTGGCCTGATGACCGGCATGGCGCTGTTTGGCGCCGCGCTGGGCGGCGGTCTGGCGCTGGCGTGGGCCTTTAGCTACCAGCGCTTTGGGCCATCGGACCCGCGTGTGCTGGCGTTGTGCCTGGCGCTGGCCGGCTTCCTGGCAATGAGCCTGATGCCAGGTCTGAAATACCCGCCCAATCCGCCCGCAGTCGGCAACCCGGAGACTATCGGCTATCGTACCGGGCTCTATTTCGTCATGATGTTGCTTTCTATCGGCATCGTCATCGCGGCCGCGTGGTTATCACATCAGCTCACGCCGCGCCTCGGCAGAGGGAATGCGATGATGTGGGCAACGCTGTTCGCCGTGGCGCTGATGCTCGTGGTTTGTGCCCTGATGCCGACAGTGAACGAAGTCTCCGACCCCTTCCCGGCGGACCTGCTATGGCGTTTCCGCATAAGTTCCTTCGGCACGCATCTGGTGCTCTGGGGCGTCATCGGCGTGGCTTTCGGTGCTTTAGCCGAACGCACGCCGACGACACGCGAACATCGCCCGGCCTTCCGGCGCGGTTAACAACATGAGAGCGTCGCTAACGCTGATTTGTCAGGGAGAAACGGCAGCCTCCAGAGGTTCACACTTTCCCTGTGATGACCCTCTGGAGGCGCGGGAGTGGCAACGGGCGCGCCAGCTACAAAGCAGTGTCGCCCGTTATCACCGCGTCTGGTTCGCCCCGGACGCCGCCGCCAGGCAAACCGCCGCAGCGCTCTCTTTACAGGGTACGCCAGTGACGGAACTGGCGGAGCCCGACTACGGCATCTGGGCCGGTCGGCCAGTGCATGAGGTGATGATGCAAGACGCCGAAGCGTTCCAGGCCTGGCTGGAGGGTGCCGCTCCCCCGGGCGGAGAGTCACGTGCTCAGCTGCTGGCGCGCTGTGGCAGCTGGCTGGCTAAACACGTCGATATTCGAGGTCGCCACTGTGCCATTGCGCCTGCCGCCGCAATCCGCGCCACGATCGTCGACGTTCTCGGCGCCCCGCTTCACTCATTTGCGCGTATCGACATCCACCCGCTGAGCATCACCGAATTGCGCAGCGACGGACGACGCTGGAATTTGTGTTTATTGAAGAGCCACATAAATGGTGAATAGACCACGTTCAGCCAGCGGACGGATGTCTGTTATACACGTTGTTCAGTGACTGGCGTAGGGATGATTAACTCCCGGACGCTTTACATTTTCCGTGACGGAAAATTCACGAAGGTAATATCTCAACCGTGGCCGCTCTGGCGCGAGCTTCCGTCATTGCGCAAACATAGCTGCTGCCGGAATATTTTATCTGGTAGGCCCGATCGATTTTACTTTCAAGAGCCGGGTCCGCGGGTTTTACGAACCGCACGTCGAATTCCTGTCCGATAGCCACTATCTTACCCGCCCGTTGAGACAGTGCTGCCTGATACCATTTTGAACGGGTACCGCTATAGGCACGGACGAAAAGCCGGTTATCCACCGTCACTTCCCAAATCCATGTTGGCGTGCCGGTGGTATTCATATCGGGACGGTACGGCGCGATTTTCAGGTCGTCCGCCGCATCTATTTTTGCTAAAAGCTCGCGGTTCCAGAGCATAAACCTTTCCTCTTTTCTATACGTTATTTCGTCTATTATAAAGTTGGTAACACTGCGTCGGAGAATATCGAACGGTGTTATGATTTATTTATTAAGGTATTTATTAAAAAATTCCGTGATGTTATCAAACGGAATCTTATCCATGCGGTCATATAAATCAACATGGGTGGCATCTTTCACAATCAGAAGCTCTTTAGGCTGATTTGCCGCTTCATATGCCGTTTTAGAGAAATAAAGCGAATGCGCTTTTTCACCATGAACAAACAGGATTGGGCGCGGAGAGATTTCCTTAATATACGTCATCAGCGGGAAATTCATAAAGGACATCGGCGTTGTCACGGACCATGAGTTTCCGGAGTTGACGGCACGTGGATGATATCCGCGTTTGGTCATATAGTAGTCCGCGTATTCCACGAGGAACTGCGCTTCGCCGCCCTTCAGTTTATTGTAAGCTGGCTGATAGGCCGGTTGACCGTTTGCCGCATCGTCCCAGCGCTGAAGGCTCATCTTCTCAAGCGCCTGCTCGCGTTGCGCCGGCGTTACGCTGTCATTGTAGCCCTTTGACATCACGCGGCTCATATCATACATGGTGCTGGCAACAACCGCTTTTACGCGTTTATCCACGGCAACAGCGTTCAGCGCGATCCCCCCCATACCGCAGATACCGATGACGCCGATACGTTCACGGTCCACATAAGATTGCAGCCCAATAAAATCAACGGCTGCCATAAAGTCTTCGGTATTAATATCGGGTGACGCGATATTGCGCGGTTCCCCACTGCTTTCGCCGGTATAAGACGGATCAAATGCCAGCGTCACAAATCCGCGCTCGGCTAAGGTTTGCGCATAAAGACCTGAGGCCTGCTCTTTTACCGCGCCAAAGGGCCCGGAAATAACCAGTGCCGCAAGCTTCTTGTTTCCGCGATCTTTAGGAAGATACACATCTGCGGCCAGCGTAATGCCGTAACGGTTTTTAAAAGTTACTTTTTGATGATCCACTTTGTCGCTCCTTGGGAAGGTTTTATCCCACGTCTGAACCAGGCGTACTGAAGAATCTGCTGTGCCTGCTGCCGGCTGGGCGACCGCAGATTCTGTTGAAATCATGGCCAGCGCTCCGGCAAGGAGTGCGCCATTAAAAAAGCGGGTTGAAGTTTTTAGCGTCATGATAGTCATACCTTCATTCAAATTGGATGCGGATTGGGCTGTAGTCAGCGCCTCATTTCGGTATGGCTATTTTGGATGTCGCTAATGAAATCTGTTATTAAAATACTCTGTATTATTTGCCTGATCCTATTAACATGATGCCAAAGCGTATATTTCACTTTTCATAACGGGTAAGTTGACGACGTCGCACAGACTTAACAAATATGAGGCGTGACGGAATGATTTCAGACAAATCGGTTGAGAGACGACTCGGCAAGCTCTCCCGGGATATTGCTCAGCGCACGCCCGGTACCGGTGATTTTCCCACCGTGGTTGAAGGGCTGGAACTCTTCCGGCGCAACGAACCCGCCCCTCCGGTGAGCTGCCTGGTTCCTCCGAGTATCGTCCTGGTGGCTGATGGCGCGAAGATCATGTGGGTTGGCGGTGAAGCTTATGAATATAATACGGAAAAATTCCTGATCACGTCTCTCGACTTGCCAGCCAGTTCGGAAGTGTTACAGGCATCGCCATCACGGCCCTGTGTCGGCGTCGCCTACAAACTTGACCAGCGCGTACTGATGGAATTAATTGCCCAGGGATGCCTGCCGCCAGTCAAAAAACGAGATGCGGGAACGGGGGTCGGTATAGGAACCATGACTGATGTTTTACTGGAGCCTTTCTGCCGCCTGCTTTCACTACTGGACGAACCTGAAGCCATTCCCGTTCTCGGCCCGCTGATTCAGAGGGAGATACATTACCGGCTGTTGATGAGCGATCGGTCCGATCGTCTCAGGCAGATTGCAGCAGTCGACGGCCATGGCTACCGTATCGGTAAAGCTATCGACTGGTTAAAGACCAATATTGCTTCGCCTCTACGTGTCGAAGAGCTGGCAAGTCGCGTGCAAATGAGCACGCCCTCCTTCCACCACCATTTCAGACAGCTTGCGGGAATGAGTCCGCTCCGCTATCAGAAATGGCTGCGTCTCAATGAAGCAAGGCGACTGATGCTGAATGAGCATTACGATGTCACCACAGCGGCCTATGCTGTCGGCTACGAAAGCTTATCCCATTTCAGCCGGGAATATACGCGGATGTTTGGGGAATCACCCAAGAGGGATATTACTGTGCTGAGAGAGTCTGCCGGTAGGCTTTAGTAAATTCTGCCCTGCTCTGCCTCCCCCGGTGAAATCTATTGTACGTGAAGGCTACAGGAGATGCTAAAGACCTGAACTCAAAATCAGACAGCCCTCGTCGGGCAGCCCGTAAAAAGTCAGCTAACAGATGCCATTGACATATTCACTTATGGATAATATTTGCGCATCACTGACATTATTAATCCAGTAACTTCATTTCCAGAGCCCGACTCATGGCTTGCGTACGACTATTGACTTTGAGCTTGGCGTAGATGTTCTTGATGTGCCATTTCACCGTCTCAGTAGAGATAGTCAGGGAGCGAGCGATTTCTTTGTTCATCTGACCGTCAGCAATGAGCTGTAATATCTGCAGCTCTCGCTCACTGAGCTCCTGGTTAACATCAAGGTTTTCATGCTCAATCCGCTTGCCTTCAGACAGGCTCCCTTTCCCGGGCCAAGGGGCATCCCCTTCGCTGGCTGCCGAAGTTTCGCGTACACGGACAAGCAGAAGCTGCAATGCATCGCCAGCATCAAGAAAAATACGTTTGAGATGCTGTTGTGCCGCTAATTGCAGGACGGGCTGCAATGCAGCCACGGCCGCCGCGTTTTCGCCACTATTCCACAATGATAATGACCATAGCGTACGAAGACGCGCTGCGGAGAGCCGGTCTCCCCGACGCTCCTGCTCAGTCATGAGTTCGCCCAGCAAAAGGCTGGCTTGTGGCGCCTGACCTGACGCCAGAAGTAGGCGGCTGCGGCTGACATTGGCATGCTGAGCTATTGCGCGTTGACAGGGGTTTTCGGCATCAATTGTGGCACGGGCCGCCAGTTGTTCGAGTTGCCGATGCAGCAGCTCCGCGCCTGGATAATTCGCGCGCTGCAGGCGCACTCTCGCCTGCTCTGCTAACAATAAAGCCTGCGGCCGTTGCCATCCCCGAGACACCGCTAGTCGCTGCGCGTGTTCCAGCAGCCGTTCTGCCTCATGCGGCATATCGTCATTCAAGGCCTGGCGCGCAAGGTAGGTATAGCAGCGACTCAGGGCGTCGGGTGGACCAAACCGATCGATGAATTCGAGTCTATCTGCTAACAGCGTATTTAATGAGTCCAGGTTCATACGTTCGTAAGCCATTTCCGCCAGCAGCGGCGCAAGCGTCGCGCCGCTGGTCGACTGAGGGCCGGTATAACGCTCAGCCTGGCGCAATGCATTCTCTGCATGCCCCCAGGCGTTCTCCAGGTCACCCTGACCAAGATGGCACTGAGTGATGATAAAAGCGCGATAAACCGAGACAAATAGATTGTCTAATGGGCTTTCCGGGCAAGGCATATGCCGTTGGACCTCAAGAGCGTCGCTATAGCGCTGGTTAACCACGTGGCAGTAGCTCAGAATATTGCATATGAGACCGTCGACCCAGGTGTCTCCGCAGGGCACTTTAGCCAGCAACGGCTCAACAATCGCCAGGCTTTCCGGGATTTTCTCGGCAAAAGCTTCGCAAATTGCGCGCACGACACGTAATTTGAGCCAGGCGTTGGGGGTTATATCATCACGATGATTAACGACCATTTGGTCAAGATTATCAAGTAACTGCCTCGATTCATCGAAGCGAAAATAGTGCGCCAGCGCCCAGGCCAGATTGATTTGCAGGTCAATGCGCGAAGGGTCAGTACTCGCAGGTAAGTGATGCATCCAGGAAACCAGGGTATCTATATCCCCTTCTTCCGCCAGCGACTGCGCGCCCGCGCCATCCTGCCCGGGATTATGGATCGGCTTGCCCGCTGCCAGTGCGTGGCGTACCGCCTCGGACCACAATCTCTGCTCAACGAACCAATGACTGGCTAATTCATGTAAGTGCTTGAGGTTGATATCGTTGTTCTGCTGCAATATCGTTCGCAGGGTTTCCTGCAGAAGAGGATGGTAGCGAAACCAGCAGCCTTGTTCGTCCAGGGCTGACAAAAAAAGATTGTGCCGCTCAATCCATGCCAGTATCGCTTCACTATCATCACGCTCTGTAACCCCGTTACATAACCCGGCATTTAAACGATTAAGAAACGATGTTTTGACGAGAAAATCAAAAACTTCCTGTGGCAATGGGTCAAGTACCACCTCTTTCAGATAACGGGCGATAGCGCGGGTTCCACCACGAATATTGCGCAGCAGATGTTCTGGATCATTGAGCAATTCTGGGGATAACGAAGCGATTTTCATGCCGGCGATCCACCCCTCTGTCGCGGAAAGTAGCCGCTGTACATGCTGATTACTGAGTGGTATGTCAATCGTCTGGCTGAAATAGTTTCTGGTTTCTTCAAGCGTAAATTGCAGGTCTCGATCGTAGATTTCCACCAGCTGGTCCTGTGCCTGAAGCAGGCTCAGAGAGAGACTGGGGTGGAAACGGCTGCCAATGATCAGGTGCAAGGCGGCAGGAGCATGCTTGAGCAAATATCCCAGGGCTTCATATACACCAGCATCATTAATCATATGGAAGTCATCAACGATCAGATACAGGTCGTGCGGACAGTAATGCAGTTGGTTAATCAACCCGGCCAGCAGCTGTTGAGAACTGGAGGGCGTCTGTTCTTCTATGTTGCGCCAAAAGTCGGCGTCCCAATCGCCATAGAGCGGCCGCAATGCTTGCAGCAGATAAGGAATGAACTGCCATACGCCATCATCATCCTCATCGAGGCTAAGCCAGGCAACGCGTTCACCCTGGGCAATCATTTGCTGATACCACTGCGCCAACAGCGTGGTTTTGCCAAATCCAGCACCCGCGCAAACGACGCCCAGACGGCGTCGCTGCATGCGATCGAGGAGGAGCAGAAGCCGTGAGCGCTGTAGCAGCCGTATCGAAGAGCGTGGTGGAACGAATTTGGTCAGGATTAGCGGCAAATCTCTCGTCAGCCGCAATGGCCCGGAGACCAGTGAAGTTGCCTGGCGACTTTTCAAATCCGATGGCTTCATCCGTAGTTATCTACTCGTATTATTTTTTTATCAATTGTACGCCAGAGCCCGGGATGGCATGGAGCCACCCCTCTCGATAGATACATAAAATTTATAAAGTTTGACCTCAAGCATGAAAACCCCCTCCTACCCCCCCATGAAGGTGGCTTCGCACCTCCTCGTCGCACTCGTAGATTCATTGCATCGGCGTGGTTAAGGGGCTTCCAGCCTGTCAAACCCCCGCCTGACGACCTTTACTGAGGAGAATTAAGTGATGCTTAACAAACAGGCTTTACTCCAGGCTTACCGTAAGATGCGCGAAATCCGGACGTTTGAGGAGCGTTTGCATCAGGAAAACACCAGCGGGGATATTCCGGGCTTCATTCACCTTTATACCGGTGAGGAAGCCATTGCGGTGGGGGTCTGCGAAAATCTCACTAACGCTGATTTCATTGGGTCCACGCACCGTGGGCATGGCCACTGTATTGCCAAAGGCTGCGATATTCACGGCATGATGGCTGAAATATTCGGTAAGGACAGCGGATTATGCCGGGGCAAGGGAGGCTCTATGCATATTGCCGATCTGTCGAAAGGTATGCTGGGTGCGAACGCTATCGTGGGTGGCGCCCCTCCGTTAGCCATCGGCGCTGCTCTGACGGCCAAAACCCTCAAGACCGGTAACGTTGGGGTCTCTTTTACCGGTGACGGCGGTTCTAATCAGGGCCTGGTATTTGAAGCCATCAACATGGCAGTGGTGCTGCAACTCCCTGCCATCTTTATTTTCGAGAACAACGGTTATGGCGAAGGTACTGGCCATGATTACGCCGTCGGTGGTCGTGATATCGCCGGGCGCGCCGCGGGCTTCGGTTTACCGGCAGTGACGGTTGATGGCACAGATTTCTTTGCCGTTTACGATGCCACCTCAGAGGCCGTCAAGCGCGCCCGAGAAGGTGGAGGCCCAAGCGTGATTGAGGCCAAAGCTTTCCGCTGGCACGGTCACTTTGAGGGCGATCCGGCGCTTTACCGCGCTGAGGGCGAAGTTCAACGTCTGCGCGAACAACATGATCCGCTGAAGATTTTCACCGCCAGGGTCAAACAACACATCTCCCTTGAGGAACTGGCGGCGATCGACGCGGCGGTTGAAGCACTTGTCGATGATGCTGTATTCAAAGCGCGCGCCGCTGCCTATCCGGCTCCGGAAGACCTGCTTACAGACGTTTACGTCTCATACTGAGGGTGATAACAATGCCTATAAAAACCTATCGAGAAGCGGTCAAGGAAGCCCTGGTCCAGGAAATGGAGCACGACGAACGCGTCGTTCTGATTGGTGAAGACTTGCGCGGCGGTCACGGCGGAAATGCGCCCGAAGAAGCAAGGATAGAGGCCTTTGGAGGTGTGCTCGGAGTCACTAAAGGGCTGTGGACGCAGTTCGGCTCCGACCGGGTGATCGACACCCCCATTACGGAGTCGGCGATCGTCGGCATGGCTGCCGGCGCCGCTGCAACGGGTCTGCGGCCGGTGGCGGAGCTGATGTTTATGGATTTTTTCGGTGTTAGCCATGATGCGCTGTACAACCAGGCGGCAAAGTTTCGCTATATGTTTGGTGGCAAGGCCAAGGCGCCGCTGGTGATGCGGGGCATGATCGGTGCTGGTTTTTCTGCAGCAGCCCAGCATTCGCAGTCACCCTATAATATTTTTGCTACCACACCGGGGCTCAAGGTGGTTGTGCCATCGACGCCTTATGATGTCAAAGGGCTGCTGATCCAGTCGATTCGCGACGACGATCCGGTGGTGTTCTGCGAGCATAAAATGCTTTATGACCTCAAGGGCGAGGTACCGGACGAGATTTATACCCTCCCCCTGGGCGTCGCCAACTATACCCGTGAAGGTGAGGATGTCACCATCATCGCGTTGTCGGCAATGGTACATAAAGCAAACCAGGTCGCCGACAAACTGGCCAGGGAGGGGATCTCGGTGGAGGTGGTCGATCCACGTACAATCTCGCCTCTGGACGAAGAAGGTATTCTGGAATCAGTGGCTTCTACCGGCCGCGTGGTCATTGTCGACGAGTCAGCCGCGCGTTTTGGCTTTGCTCATGATGTCGCAGCGCTGATTGCTTCCCAGGCATTCCATTTCCTCAAAGCGCCTGTTGTTCTGGTGACACCACCACACACCCCGGTACCGTTCTCCCCTGCTCTCGAAAAACTCTGGATCCCTGGCGTTGAACGTATCGAAGCTGCCGTCCGTCAAGTGCTGGAGGATTAAGCTATGAGCGATATCAGGACACTTGAAATGCCGAAGTGGGGCCTTTCAATGGAGGAAGGCGTGCTCGCGCGGTGGGCCATCCAGGAGGGTGACCGCTTCGCCAAAGGGCAGGAAATCTGTGAAATTGAGACCAGCAAAATCGTCAATGTTCTGGAGGCCCCCTTCGCCGGTACGCTACGGCGGATAATCGCCCGGGTGGGAGATACCCTCCCGGTCGGCGCTGTTTTGGCGCTGGTAGCTGACTCTTCGGTAAGCGATGCTGAACTGGATGCCTTTGCCGCCAGTCTGGCCGCGGCGCAGCCAGCAGCGCCTGCCACGCAGACTACCGAGCCTGCTGTAGCGGCCGTCGCGCCCTCCATTGTACCAGCCCCCGCCAATAAGCCTGCGGCATCCATTGGGCAGACCGAGGTACCCACCAGCCTGCAAGGCATAACCGATCCGACTCAGGTGAATGCCACTCCCCATGCGTTACGTCAGTCTGCGCGGTTGGGCGTTGACTTGAAAAAGGTCCAGGGTAGCGGGCGTGGCGAGCGTATCTCTGTCGCTGACCTGGAGAGCGCGATCGTTGCCGCAGGCGGCCGCATCGCCTCTCCGCCGCCGCCCGTTCGTTCCGGCAAAGCGCCGCGATCGCATACCGATGATAGCCAGGTATCGGCAACCCCGTTGGCGCGCCGTCTGGCCAACAAACTGGGGATCAACCTGCACGACTGCCGCAAAAGCGGTTCACTCGGACGGGTGAGCCGTGATGATGTGCTGGCGGCCGCTTTGCTGCTTGATGGGCTACCCCAGGCCGGGGCTTCACAAGCCACGTCAGCGACAGCCTTTGAGACGTTGCCGATGTCCAGTATGCGGCGGGCGATCGCTGGCCGTTTGCAAATGTCCAAGCAACATGCACCCCATTTCCGTTTGACCGTCGATCTCGATCTGGAGCGACTCTTAGCATTGCGTAAGGAAATCAACAGCGAAGTACCCGGCGTCAAGATTTCGGTTAACGATATGCTGGTTAAGGCCTGCGCCATGGCGCTGATAGCCGTCCCGGACGTCAACATACAGTTTGATGAGGCTACCCAGAGCATCCGCCGTTTTGCCGATGCCGACATTTCCGTGGCCGTTGCGCTGCCAGACGGGTTAATTACCCCTATCGTACGTTCGGCCAACAGCAGGTCGATAAGCGACATATCAAACGAAGTTCATTCTCTGATAACCAAAGCCCGGGCTGGCATGCTCAAGCCCGAAGAATTTCAGGGCGGCACCTTTAGCGTGTCAAACCTGGGCATGCTCGGAGTACGGCAGTTTGACGCCATCATAAACCCACCCCAGGGCGCGATCCTTGCGATTGGCGCAGGCGAGCCCCGAGCGGTAGTTCGCGATGGACAAATCGTCGTCCGCCATCAACTGACCGTATCGCTGTCCTGCGATCACCGGGTCATCGATGGGGCGTCAGGCGCGGCTTTTCTCCAGGCGCTCAAGCGGCTGGTTGAAACACCGACGCTGTTGTTTATCGAGGAGACGAGCTATGCACGACAAATATGATGTACTGATAATAGGGGGCGGGCCTGGGGGGTATGTCGCCGCCATTCGTGCCGGCCAGCTAGGGCTTCGTACAGCATTGGTGGAAAAGCAGCATTTAGGGGGGATCTGCCTGAACTGGGGATGCATTCCAACCAAGGCGCTGCTGCATGGTGCAGAGGTGGCGCACAGTATTGCGCATGCCGATCGGCTGGGTTTTAGTCTCAGAGAGGTGAGTTTCGATGTGCAGAAACTGGTGCAGTTTAGCCGCGCCGTGTCGCAACAGCTGACCGGAGGTGTCGAGTACCTGCTGAAGAAAAATGGCGTTACTGTCATTACCGGCACCGCCCGGCTGCGTGGTAAGGGGCAAGTAACGGTCGCCGATCCCCGAGGGGAAGAGCGAGACTATCGCGCTGGTCATGTGATCCTTGCGACTGGCGCCCGGCCGCGAGCGTTGCCAGGAGTAGAGCCAGATGGTGAGCGAATCTGGACCTATTTTGAGGCCCTGCAGCCTGAGCGCTTACCGGAGTCTCTATTAATCATCGGTTCAGGGGCCATCGGAGTCGAGTTCGCCAGCCTTTATAACGATCTTGGCAGTAACGTGACGCTGGTCGAACAAGCCGCGCAGATTCTGCCCGTTGAAGACGCCGAAGTATCCGCTACCGTGCGTAAATCGTTCGAAAAACGCGGTATACACGTCCATAGCCAAACTCTGCTGACGCAGGTACAGCGCACCGATACGGGCGTGCGCTGCACCTTGAAAACCACCGGCGCCGAACAGACCCTGGAAGTCGAACGTGTGCTGTTGGCAGCGGGCGTACAGCCTAATGTAGAAGGCCTGGGGCTGGAAGCGCTGGGAGTCGAGTTGGACCGCGGGTTTATCAAGACGGATGCAGCTTGCCGAACCAACGTATTTGGGCTCTATGCTATCGGCGATGTGGCCGGCCCGCCGTGTCTGGCGCACAAAGCCAGCCACGAAGGCGCGATCTGCGTCGAAACGCTGGCCGGCGTCGAAGGCGTACGCCCTCTTAACCGCGACTATGTGCCCGGTTGTACCTATGCCCGGCCACAGGTTGCCAGCCTGGGCTTGACAGAGGCGAAGGCTCGCGAGACGGGACGGCCAATCAAGATCGGTAAGTTCGCATATCAGGGGAATGGTAAGGCGCTGGCCAGCGGGGAGACGGAGGGTTTTGTAAAGACTGTTTTCGACGCCGAAACCGGCGAACTGCTGGGCGCGCATATGGTTGGTGAGCAGGTCACTGAACAGATCCAGGGTTTTGGTATCGCGCATCATCTGGAGGCCACAGATGAGAGTCTCTTATCGATGATCTTTGCTCATCCAACGCTTTCTGAAGCCATGCATGAATCCATCCTTGCCGCCAGTGGTCAGCCGCTGCATCAATAATGACAATATAAACCCGGCATTCAACGCCGGGTTTGTCTGAGGCTTTAAGGCCGTCTGAAAAGGGCAATGCTGCGCCCGGCCAGAACAAAATCAATTGTCTCGGTAATGATGACGCCGTCCGTTTTTTCTTCAGCGGTCGACAGCTCAAGAACCCAGCCGCCTTCGCCAAACTGCGGGATCTGGAACGGAACATCGCCCTCAAAGGGATTGAACAGCATCAGCACGTCATGCCAGATGCCCTCCTCCTGTTCAAGATCGGGTCGGCTGATGGCGAGACCTAACGTCGAACCTTCATCCCATTGTTCAGATTGCTGCAGACCGCCGCCGGCGTTAAACCAGCGTATCTCGAGCCCGTCACGCCAGCTTTCACGGCGTAAAAGCGGTTGCTCCGCACGCAGCGCTATCAGACGCTGGGTGAAATGGCGCAACGCATGGTCCTGATCGGACAGTGCTTCCCAGTTGACCCATGAAATCTCGCTGTCCTGGCAGTAGCCGTTATTATTGCCCTGCTGAGAACGGCCAAACTCATCGCCGGCCAGCAGCATCGGCGTACCGTGGGAGAACAATAACGTGGTCAGGAAATTCCGCTTCTGGCGTTCGCGGACGGCGACGATATCCTGGTTTTCCGTCGGGCCTTCTTCGCCATAATTGCAGGAGCGGTTGTCATTATGCCCGTCGTTATTGTCCTCACCGTTGGCTTCATTATGCTTCTCGTTATACGAAACCAGATCGTTCAACGTGAAGCCGTCATGGGCGGTAATAAAATTGACGCTGGACCACGGACGACGGCCGCGTAAATCGTACAGATCGCCGGAGCCCAGTAAACGGGCGGCAAAGTCGTTGGAAACATTATCCCCCTTCCAGTATTCCCGCACCGTATCACGATATTTATCGTTCCACTCGCCCCAGCCAGGCGGAAAACCGCCGACCTGATAACCCCCGGGACCGATATCCCAGGGCTCACCAATCAGTTTAAGCTTCGATAAAACCGGATCCTGGGTTACCGCATCGAAGAACCCGCCTCGCGGATCGAAGCCCTCGGGTTCGCGTCCGAGAATGGTCCCCAGATCAAAACGAAAGCCGTCGACGTGCATAGCTTGCGCCCAGTAACGTAGCGAATCCATGACCATCTGCAGCACCCGGGGATGCGAGGTATTCACCGTGTTCCCCGTCCCGGTATCATTTATGTAATAGCGATGCTGATCCGGCATCGTCCGGTAGTAGGAAAAATTATCGATGCCTTTAAATGAGAGCGTCGGTCCCAGCTCATTGCCTTCCGCGGTGTGGTTGTAAACCACGTCAAGGATCACTTCGATACCGGCATCATGAAATGCGCGCACCATGTCGCGGAAGCCCGCGATACCCGCAGGTCCATAGTAACGGGACGCGGGAGCGAAGAAGCCCAGCGTATTGTAACCCCAGAAGTTTTTTAGCCCTCTGTCGAGCAGATGCCGATCGTCCGGAAACCAGTGTATGGGAAGCAGCTCAACGGAAGTGATGCCCAGGCTCTTGATATAATCGACGGAAGCCTGATGCCCAAGCCCCTCAAATGTGCCGCGAAGCTCCGGGGGAAGCGCCGGATTGCGCTGGGTAAAACCCTTCACATGCGTTTCGTAGATAACCGCATGCGGCCAGGGGACGTCGGGGCGATTCTCCCCCTGCCAGTCGAAGGCATCCGGGTCGACAACCTTGCATTTTGGCGTAAATGGCGCGCTATCGCGGGTATCAAAGCTCAGATCTTTCTCCTCATGGCCCAGCTCGTAGCCGAAATGCGCATCGTTCCATTCAATATCGCCTTCCAGCTCCCGCGCGTAGGGATCGATAAGCAATTTGTGTGGATTAAAGCGATGGCCGTTCTCCGGATCGTACGGCCCATAAACCCGATAACCGTATAAGGCTCCGGGCTGCAGACCGGGTACGTAGCCGTGCCAGATTTCGTGTGTATATTCAGGTAGTTCAAGCCGGGCTATTTCCGTTTTTCCGCAAGGATCGAATAAGCACAGCTCAACCCGCTCAGCGTGCGCTGAAAACAGCGCGAAGTTCACGCCCTTTCCGTCAAAATTAGCCCCCAGCTGCTGGCCGTCCCCGGGCTCTATTGCAAACGTTTCTTTCATTGACACTATTCCTCTCTACTTTTCTTTTCACTAATAAGCGTTACTAACCACCCCGTTGCTGACGCCAGATCGAGCGCCTCTTCGACAAGACGGTTTTCGCCGGTTAACGCATCGCGATAATGTCGTCCTGCCAGATCTTCGGGTATGGCTACCGCAGTGTTGCCCCACAGCCTGGCCGGGGAATCAGCCAACCCGTGCGCCGCGACGTCAAAGGCCAGGCGAGGAACCACCACGATAAGGGCCTCCTCGTCGTTGATGCGCGCGTAGGCGATAAGATTCTCTTCCCTGTCACCGGTGACCTTTAATGGTACCCAGTCACCATAATGGAAGAGCGCGGAATGCCGCTGCCTTAACCTGAGAAACGACGCGGTGACGTACTGCTTCAGCTGCCCGTCTCGCCATGCGTTTTCGCTATTAAACAACTCAGGGCCTTCGCTATCGAGGTTATGCGCCAGGACGGCGAAGTCAGGTTCACGTCGGTTATCCGGATCGACAAGGCTGAAGTTCAGCGCCTCGCTCCCCTGATAAATATCCGGTACGCCGGGCGCGGTCAGTTTGATGACCGTCTGGCTGAGGCTGTTCACCAGGCCGGCACGGATAAAAGGCTGCAGGGCGGTGTGAAAATCGTTGAGAAAGAGCGAATTATCCGCAGCGAACAGCTGTTGCGCATAGTTCAGCACAACGCTTTCATAGCTTTCATTGCTGTCGATCCAGTCGGTTCTTTGCTTGGCCTCGCGCAGCGCTTTTTCCATAAAAGCAAGAAAACGCGTCTCGAGTTCTTTCAGCCCTGCGGTATCGTCGGGCAGCAGCGTTGCAGGCCACACGCCGGCGAGCGCCTGATAGATCATCCACGTATCCGCCGCGTTCGGCGCCGTACCGTCGTTCAAAAAACGCACCTGGGTTTGATTCATCTGACGCCAGCGCGCAAGGTTTTCCGCCCACAGCTGCGGGGCTTCCGTTAGGGTGTAAAGCCGGGCGCGCGCATCTTCCCCGCGTTTAGTATCGTGCGTCGACGTTCCCAGCAGCGCGTCGGGCTGGCGGGCAAGACGAATGCGCATCTCCTGGTGAAAACGAGAGAGAGAAAAAGCGCGAGGAGTAGGATCGGCCCCGACTTCGTTCAATGCCAGGTCGAGGTTATGGCGAAAGAACAGCGTATCCTCGACCGATTTAGCCATCAACGGCCCCGTCAGCTGCTGAAAGCGGGTTCTGAAGAGTGACGCGGTGTCGAGGCTACTTCCGTGCAGATTGCCGGTCAGGATGGCGATAATGACCTCAAGCGCCCTGGCATCGGGTTTGTCTTCCCTGGCGTTCACCTGGTCAACCACCCGGTTTAACAGCGTAATATCGCCTGCGGTCAGTCCTTCGGCGGTGCCGTAGGTACGATAGACCGGGAAGGCCAGCAGCAGTTCACGCAAGGCATGGCGCAGCGCGTCGCTCTCAACCGCCATGCTATTACGCTCCGCCAGTTCGGTGGCCAGCCGCAATAAGGTGGTAAATTCACCCTCAAAATTGCGATCCACCATCAGTCCTTTCGCCTCGCGCAGCGCGGTATGGCGATCTATCGCTCCGCCGAGCGCTTCATCATGAACCTGCTGCAGCTGATCGAGGTTATTGTCATCCACCAGCACTTCCGCCAGCGAAGCGATAAACTCATATCCTGTGGTGCCGGAGACGGGCCAGTCGGCGGGCAGCTGCTCGCCTTTGGCGAGGATTTTTTCCACCGTAATGTAGCACTCTGGCCCGGTTGCCTGGCGCAGGCGCTGCAAATACCCCAGCGGGTCGGCAAGGCCATCGATATGGTCAATGCGCAGACCATCGACGATGCCAGAATGCACCAGTTCAAGGATAAGGCGGTGGGTGTCGTCAAACACCGCCGGGTCTTCAACCCGGACGCCAATCAGGCCGGTAATTTCAAAAAAACGCCGCCAGGAGAGCTGCCTGGGCGCCTCCCGCCAGGACATCAGCCGCCAGCTTTGCGCCTTGTGCAGCGCCAGAATGGCGTCGCGATCCGAGGATGTTAGTAGTTGCTCACCTGTCGCCAGGGTTTGAGGATTCAGGGGCCAGGCCTGGTCATAGTAGACGAACGCCGGCTTCCCGGTTTCCGGATCGCGTTTTAGCGCGAGCGCCCCGCTCTCCAGCTCTGCCTCAAAGGTATCCCCCAGAAACGGCAGCGTAACGGGACGCGTCCAGTCAATATCGAAATAATGGGCCCAGGCGCTGTTTTTGCCCTGCTCGATGACGTCCCGCCACCAGCGATTCTCCAGCGAGGTCGCCATATGGTTGGGAACAATATCCAGAATCAGGCCAATTTGCGCGTTTCGCAGCGCCTTCACCATCCGGTCAAACCCTTCGCGGCCCCCGATGGCCGGATCGATCTCGTTAGGATCGGTAATATCATAGCCATGGGTTGACCCGCTGGTTGCCGTAAAAATCGGCGAGGCGTAAAGATGGCTGATACCCAGGTCTTTGAGATATGGCGCGAGCGCCGCCGCGCGATCGAAGGTCATGCCGTTACGGAACTGAATACGATAGGTTGCGGAAGGGATCATGATGAGGCTTCTCCATGTGCAAAACGGACAACAATACTGTTTGGCGATAACGCCTCCTGCCGCTCCGGCCAGCTAAAAATGACCTCGCCCGGTATTTCCGGCATCGCGGCCCGCTCCTCGCCGATATTCAGCGCCACGGAGAGCGTGCCGCCGGAGAATTGCCAGCTCACCGCCAGCGCCTGCGCCGCCGCGTGCAGGATCATGCCCTCCACGGCCCCTCCCGCCGCGAGCAGCGGGACAATGTAGCGATGGCGCAGCTGGATAAGGTGGCGCGTAAAGCGCAGCCAGGCTTTCCCCTCCTCGCTTGCCGCCTTCTGCCAGTCGAGCTTAGAACGGATAAAGGTCCGGGGATCGTTCGGGTCAGGGACTGATGCATCGTGTCCCGCGTGCCCGGCAAACTCTTTAGCCCGCCCTTCCCGCACCGCCTTCGCGAGGTCGCCATGAAAATCGGTAAAGAACAGAAAGGGGTTTGTCTCCGCAAACTCTTCGCCCATAAACAGCAAAGGAATGTGGGGCGACAGAAGCAATGCGGCGAGAAGAACGCGCGTTTTCCCGGCGCCGGCAAGAGAAATCAGCCTTTCCCCCTGCGCACGGTTCCCGGTCTGATCGTGATTCTGAATAAAGTCGACAAAAAACTGCGGCGGCTGAGCGGCGCAGGCCACGCCGCGTGGTTTTCCGGTTTGCGCAGAAAGCTCACCCTGGTAGACAAACCCTTCGGCCAGCGCCCTTGCGACATTCTTTGCCGGCTGATGCGCAAAATCCTGATAATAGGCGTGCGTTTCGCCGGTCGCGAAAACGTGGGCGGCGTTATGAAAGTCATCATTCCACTCGGCGGTAAAGAGCGGCGTCTGTCCGTTCTCATCGCGCGGATGGAGGAAAATCACGTTCCGGCTGTCTTCAGTGGTGAGGTGGATGTGGCGGTCGGGAATCGCGGCGCGGATATTTTCGGCTATTTCTATCAGTACATGCCTGGCGGAGCGATCTTCAATCTGATCGATAGCATCAAAGCGCAGCCCATCAAGCTGGTATTCGGTCAGCCAGAACAGCGGCGCCTCGGTAATATACTGCCGCACGGCCTCGGTTTCATAGGCGATAGCGTTACCCCACGGGGTCATCCGGTCCTGATGAAAAAAGCCCGGCGACAGCAGAGAGAGATAGTTGCCTTCCGGGCCAAAATGGTTCAGTACGATATCGAGAACCACCGATAGCCCTAACCCGTGGGCGGCATCAATAAAGGCGTGAAAATCCTCCGGTGCGCCATACGCTGCGTGCGGCGCATAGAGTAATACGCCGTCGTAACCCCAGCCGCGGGAACCGCCAAACTGGGCTACGGGCATGACCTCTATCTGGGTGATCCCCAGCTCCGCCAGATAAGGCAGCTTTTCGATGGCGGCCAGAAAGGTGCCATCCGGCGTAAAGGTGCCCGGATGAAGTTCATATATCACGGTTTCTTCCCACGGACGCCCTTTCCAGCCAGCGTTAACCGGTTGAAAACGCCTGGGGTCGATGACCACCGAAGGGCCGTTAACATCATCGCGTTGCGCGCGCGACGCCGGGTCCGGAATGCGCGTGCCGTCGGCTAAACGGAGCATATATTCATCACCATGCTTTACGCCGGGGACGTCAATCTGGAACCAGCCCTCTCCCGCGGCGTCCATCGGAATATCCCGGCCCGTCAGGCTCAGCGTCATCGTTTTTTGACCTTCGGCCCAGACGCGAAAGCGGACCGTGTCCGCGGCAATGAACTCCGCCCCCCAATGTTTTTTAAATACTCTGGATTCCATTAAATATCCTCAAATGACCTGTGGAAAATGCGGCATGAATATAAGATTAGACCAGGTTTAAACGCGTGCGCTGTTGATGGCGAGGCTGTTATTTTTAAAGACGTTGTCTATGATTAATAAATCGCTTAAAAAACAAGGAATGCTATGCAGATTCGTAAAGGATTAAATTCCGACCTGGCTCGTCTGGAATATTGTGATTTTTCCTTCACCGTCAGCCAGATTGCCACCGGCCCCTTTGTCAATAATGATCTGAAAATTGAAACACTTCCCAGCGCTTATAATAAAACCTATGAACTGGACATCCAGACGCTGGAAAACCACTGCGTTAATCCGGATGCTATATTTTTAATCGCGGAAACCGACGCGGGGCAAGTCGCCGGATTTATCACCGCTTCCTTGATCTGGAACAAATTTATTTCCGTGGATTATATCGCCATCGAGCGCTCACAGCGCAGAACGGGCGCGGCCAACAAGCTCATGGCGGCAGCCCATATATGGGCTCGGAGCATGAGCGCGGCGGGATTAAAGCTGGAAACCCAGAACGTCAACGTTCCCGCCTGCCTTTTCTACCGAAATTATGGCTTTACCCTGGGCGGATACGATCGTTATCTCTACAGCGCGTTACCGGAAAAAGATGAAATTGCGCTGTTCTGGTATTACATGTTGACCTAAAAGCCAGGTAAATAATTCCTGGTTTTACGATGTTAATTATTCCTGGTTTGCGCTTTTTTTATCGCCCAAACGCAGTCATTGACTAATCTTAAATTTCATTTATTAAGGAGGCCGGTATGACAACAGGAAATAACCCAACGCTACACTATCCACTTCCGCCGTTTGTCGAGCAGCCGCAGCAGCCCCCGGGGCTGGCATCCGAAATGAAGCCCCTTCCCGATCACGGTGAGACCAGCTATACCGGTTCCGGAAAGCTGGCGGGGAAAAAAGCGCTGATTACCGGCGGTGATTCGGGGATTGGTCGGGCTGTCGCGATTGCCTACGCGCGGGAAGGCGCGGATGTCGCTATCGGCTACCTGCCGGAGGAGGAGTCCGACGCGGCTGCCGTTATCGCGCTGATCCAGGCCGAGGGAAGAAAAGCCATCGCCATTCCCGGCGATATTCGGATTGAGTCATTTTGCGATACCCTGGTTGAAAAGGCGGTCGCTGAGCTGGGCGGGCTGGATATTCTGGTTAACAACGCCGGCAGGCAGCAGTATTGTGAATCCATTGAGACGTTAACGACCGCCGCGTTTGACGCTACGTTTAAAACCAACGTTTATGCGCCCTTCTGGATAACAAAAGCCGCGCTTCGTCATCTCTCGCAGGGGGCGGCGATCATTAACACCTCTTCCGTGCAGGCGTTTAAACCCAGCGAGATCCTGCTGGATTATGCCCAGACCAAAGCCTGCAACGTGGCGTTTACCAAATCGCTGGCTAAGCAGCTTGGTCCGCGCGGTATCCGCGTTAACGCCGTGGCGCCCGGCCCGTACTGGACTCCGCTGCAGTCAAGCGGCGGCCAGCCGCAAGAGAAAGTTCAGCATTTTGGTGAGGATACGCCGCTCGGCAGACCGGGACAGCCGGTCGAGATTGCGCCCCTTTACGTTCTCCTCGCCTCAGATGCCTGCTCGTACGCTTCCGGTCAGGTCTGGTGCTCAGACGGCGGTACCGGCGTCGCATAAAAGAAGCGCTCGTCGCTGTCGCGCGCTGTTCCAGCTCGCCGCAGCGGCGAACGCTAGCCGCAGAGAAGAAACTGGATGAGGGTAATCAGCAAATAAAAACCGCAGACGATTTGCAAAACTCTCCAGCCCCACCTGAAATAACGCCACTGATAACGCTCCCTGGCATTCGCCTGCGCAATAGCGGGTTCCAGGACCTGCTTTTTCTGCTTCCTTCTAAGCATGCTCCAGCCCCACCCGACAATGGTCAGGATGACGATAACTTTATAAAGGATAATGTTGTCCATGCCGCCGCCATTTCATGATGGGATAAATCTCCCCGCCAGTGTAGCGCACTTCCCGCCTCGTTACCTGCATTCCTTATTTACGTTTAAATGCGTTTACGATGGAACACTCTTGCTTTGTCAGCGTTGCTGACGCAAGCATCACCCTGGAATAATCTTATATATGTCAGAAAGGTGAATTGGGGCTTTTCTATTTATTAAATATGTAGTAACGAGGTGCGGGTAATATTAGCAGTCTTATTATTCAAAAAGTTAAAATTTGCAAAAACAGACGCAACCGCTAAAATAATTATGAGCTAACTCACTAAACAGGGAGATATTATGGGTTTTTGGCGAATTGTGTTGACGATTATTCTACCCCCGCTTGGCGTACTGCTGGGTAAAGGCTTTGGTTGGGCGTTTATCCTCAATATTATTTTAACGATCCTCGGCTATATTCCAGGCCTTATCCACGCTTTTTGGGTCCAGACCAAAAACAGCTAATCAGAGCCATTATCACCGGTCATCAAACGGAATCAGAAAGTTCGCAGGAGCTATTTTATGCTTAAACACTTAACCGCTATCGCTTTTCTGGCTGCATCCACCCACGCCATGGCGCAAGCCGATATGACGCTGGACGGTCTGGCCAAAAAGGAACCGGCAGCCTTTAGCCAGATGGTTAAAGGGCATACCCTGCCCGCCTGGATAAAGTCCGGCGGCACGGGCTCGCCTGCCCGGACGGTGAAGCTTGGCGCCGAGGTCTATCAGGTATTCAGCGTCTGCAAACCCCACGACTGCGCAGCGGAGCGCTTCGCCGTGCTGTGGTCGGAAAAATCCGGACAGATGTCCGGGCTTTATTCCGCCGTTGACGAAAAAACCGCCCAGGAGACACTGACCTGGCTGAATGTTAGCGATGAGCGCTCTATCGATGGCAAGACGGTGCTCTTTGCCGCCCTGAGCGGCAGCCTGGAGAACCATCCGGATGCGTTTAACTACCCGTAGTAAAACGCTGAGGCAATAATTTCGCGCCTTCTGCCGTACAACCCCAGGGTCTGGACGGCAGAATCTCTCCCCCGACGTTCAGCGTAGCCTACAGCGAGATGCCGGCGAACGACATAAACCCCAGCGACATTAAGCCGGCGGTAATAAATACGCTGCCTAAACCGCGTAAGCCTTTCGGCATATTGGCATATTTCAGCTTTTCACGAATGCCGGCCAGCGCCACAATCGCCAGCGCCCAGCCAATACCGCACCCGGTGCCATAAGTCAGTGATTCAAGGAAGCTGTATTCACGCTGCACCATAAAAATCGTCGCGCCGAAAATGGCGCAGTGGATAGTTAACAGCGGCAGGAACGGCCCCAGAGCATGGTTTAACGCGTGGAAATATTTGTCGATCACCATTTCGAGGATCTGCACCAGCGCCGCAAGAACGCCGATAAACGTGATGAAATCGAGGAAGCTCAGGTCAACCCCTTCGATGAGGGCGTTCTCTTTTAGCAGGTAATGGTAAATCAGGTTGTTAATCGGCGTCGCAATGGCCAGCAGCGCCGTCACGGTTACCCCGAGGCGAAATGCGACATCGATTTTTTTGGAGATAGCGAGAAAAGTACACATCCCGAGGAAAAAATTGAGCGCCATATTTTCAACGAAAACCGCGCGGATAAAAATATTGAGATGAGATTCAAACAAGACAACCTCCATGTTGTTGAGTTGTTTCTCAATAATGCCAAATTTTCAGATTGAACGGGTTATTATTACTCGGTTTTGCCGAGTCGATCACCTTTTAATTTCCTGTGTTTTGCGTGGGCAAGAGCGTCGCCTTTAGCGCCTTCCTGACTCGCTAAACGAGCGAGGAAGCATCTGAATAAACGCATCGACCGGCACCGGTTTAGAAAAGTAATAGCCCTGATAGAGGGTAATCCCCATTTTTTTGAGCATCGTGAGCTGCTCCTTATCCTCGATGCCCTCAGCAATAATCTGGCAATGAAATTTCCTGGCCAGATTAACCATATTCTTCACCACCAGCGCGGAAGCCGTGTTGGTCACAATGTTGAGGGTAAAGACCTTATCGATTTTGATAATCTCAGGATTAAATTGCTGGATGTAGCTGTAGTTCGCGTAGCCGGTACCAAAATCATCCAGCGAAAACTGAACGCCGATACGCCTGAGTTTGTCCGTCACCGCTGATGTTTGCCGGGTATTTTCGATCGACTCCCGCTCGGTTATCTCCAGAACAAGGCGGACTTGCGCCTCTTTCATCTGCTGGATAAACGTCTGGCACAGGGTCACTATTTCGTCGTCCTGAAAGTTTACCGAACTGGTGTTAAAGCAAATAAACAACCCTCCAGGGATTACGGATTGATGGCGCCGAAGCTGACGGATCACCTCGGCAAAGCAAATCGCCGTCACGTCTTTAATCAAGCCGGTCTGCTCTGCCACGGAAATAAATTTATCCGGCGCAATAAATCCCTGCTTCGGATGTTCCCAGCGCACCAGCACCTCACCGCCGATAACCGCTCCGCTATCATTGTTGATAATCGGCTGAATATAGGGCTTGAGCTGCTTCAGTTCGATAGCCTTTCTGAGCTGATACTCAATCGTATTACGGTAGCGGAGGTAGTTTCTGAATAAAAAGGTGAGCAGCAAGGAGGCCAGAATAATGGCGATAAGCGTGTGTTGCTCATAGCGGATAAACGCCCCGACGCCAGAGGCGTAGCCGCGGTCGGCAATAACCGAATAGGTAAACAGCTCAGAGGCCAGGCGCACGGGAACCTTGATATCCGGCGTCGCCGTCACTTCCCCTTTGCGGGTCATTATCCGATCGCCAACCTGAAGATAGAGATGCGCATCGCCATCAAGAACGGTCAAAATGTTGTATAAATAATAGCCGTCAACGCCAACCAGAATCGTATTTCCCCGCTCATCCTGTTCGCTGTAAACCATCAAGGGATGAAACGGCGTGATTTCGCTGCCGCTCAGCAGGCGCAGAGCGCCATGCGTATACTGGCGACGATCGAACTGAAATTTACGCCCGCCAAAAACCGAGGTGCAGTATATTTCGTTATCCTTACCTAAATTCACCGTGCGCACATCGGGAATGGTGGCCACCAGCGTGCGCAGCTCCGTCAGGACATTCTCGCTACAGCTTTTACCATAAAAAGGCTCAGCCAGATCGGCTGCCTGTTCCGCATGGGAGACGGTCACATCAAGGCTGGCTATCGCCTGCTGCAGGCGCGAATGGATATCTTGATCCACCTTTTTTTGCATTTGCCAGTAGCAAAGCCCGGTGCCCAGGCTCAGTAACGCAAGCAGAAACAGGAGTATCCACAGACGATGGCGTGATGATGAGTAGTTCATTGTGCTAATCCAGTTTGACTCGCCGGAAAAGGCCAAAGGTCAATTGTTTGGCCAAGTTTTAATAAATCCTGTTTATACTCGCCCTGAACCGATCAAGTTTTAATGCATATCAATGATATATCATGGCAAACCATTGCGCGGCGCAGGAGGCGTTTTCTGCGTCTGAGGTTTGCGTGCTTATGCCGCCGCATCTGTAGCTAAATGATTGACTTAAAGCCGAATAATACGAAAATGACTCTTTTGTGCGATGACCAGAAAAGCTGGCAAATATGATGACGATCCGCTCTCGTAAGTTTATTCTGAACAAGGTGAAAATATCCGCGGTAGCTATAGCTGCCGCGCTGCTGTTGGCCCACTGCGGTAGCAAACCGCCCGTTTCTCTTGTCACGCCCATGCCGCCCGCGGCCCGCCAGCCGACGTTGCCCAAAAGCCAGGAGCCGGTGCGCGGCGTCTGGCTGACGACCGTGTCGCGCCTCGACTGGCCGCCGCTGGAATCCGTCAATGGCGGTATTAGCGCCGAACGGCGCATCGCCCTGCAGCAGCAGGCGCTGGTTGCCAAGCTGGATAATTTAAAAAGCCTCGGCATTAACACCGTCTTCTTCCAGGTGAAACCGGATGGCACCGCGCTCTGGCCATCGAAGATTCTGCCGTGGTCCGATATGCTGACCGGCAAAATCGGTGAGGATCCGGGCTACGATCCGCTCAAGTTTATGCTGGATGAAGCCCATAAGCGCGGCATGCGCGTTCATGCCTGGTTTAACCCCTATCGCGTCTCGGTCAATACGCGGCCGAAAACCGTCACCGAACTGAACAGCACGCTGTCGCAGGTTCCCGCCAGCGTATACGTCCTGCACCCTGAGTGGATTCGCACCTCCGGGGATCGCTTCGTGCTAGATCCGGGCATCCCGGAAGTCCGCGACTGGATCACCAGCATCGTGGCCGAGGTTGTGGAGCATTACCCGGTTGACGGCGTCCAGTTCGACGATTACTTCTACACCGAATCACCGGGATCGGCCCTTAACGACAACCGGACGTTCCAGCAGTACGGCCAGGGCTTTGCCGCGAAAGCGGACTGGCGGCGGCACAACACGCAGCTGCTGATTGAGCAGGTTTCCCGCACCATCAAGCAGCTGAATCCCGATGTTGAATTTGGCGTCAGTCCGGCAGGCGTCTGGCGCAACCGCTCCCACGATCCGGCGGGTTCGGATACCCGCGGCGCAGCGGCCTACGATGAGTCGTATGCGGATACCCGCCTCTGGGTCCAGCAGGGATGGCTGGACTACATCGCGCCGCAGATTTACTGGCCTTTCGCCCGCGACGCGGCCCGCTACGATGTGCTGGCAAAGTGGTGGGCTGACGTGGTGAAACCCACCCATACCCGCCTCTATATTGGCGTGGCGCTGTACAAAGTTGGCGAGCCATCGAAGAATGAACCTGACTGGATGATTAGCGGCGGCGTGCCGGAGCTGAAAAAGCAGCTTGATCTGAATGAATCCATGCCGCAAATTCAGGGCACGATTTTATTCAGAGAGAATTACCTCAATCAGCCGCAAACCCAGCAGGCCGTTAACTACCTGAAAAGCCGCTGGGGAAGCTGATGCACTCACCTGACAGGCCAGGAGCCTGGTATCAACCCCACCGGAGGATGTATGTTGAAAAAATCGATCGTCGCCTTTTCCTTGTTCTGCGCTCTGACACCCGCCGTTTTTGCGGGCAACAGTGAAAATGAACAGCTGAATAAAAAGAATGTTATTGATTTTTATAATAAAGCGTTAAATGACAAAGACTTTGCCGCCGCCAGACCCTATCTGGGAGACCGCTACGTACAGCATAACCCGATGGCGAAAGACGGCGTTGCAGGCTTTGAGCAATTTATCGCCTTCCTGAAGAACAAATATCCCGACTCGCACAGCGAAATTAAGCAGGCGTTTGTCGACGGCAATCATGTGATCCTGCACGTTGAGGTCACCGGTCGCGAGCCGGGCGTGACGCGGGCGATTATCGATATCTTCCGCGTCGACGAACAGCATAAAATCGTTGAACACTGGGACGTGACCCAGAACGTTCCGCAAAAAACCGTCAGCGGCAACGGCATGTTTTAAATCCTGAGCAGGCGTTTTCTGCTCATCCCCCCTCGCTTTCCCCGTTTACTCTTCGTACAGATGAACGCTTGTTTAAACAGTTTATTTACTTTACTGTAAAGTAAATAAACTGGCGGAGTGAATCTGATGATTAACAAAGAAAAATGGGGAAAGCTTTTTTATTTCATTGCATTAGCCATTTTCCCCTGCGCGATGAACGCCGCTTTACCCAGCCTGCCCGCGCAGGGCGCCCCGCTCTATGACGCCTGCTCGCACCTACAAGATCCGTCCGAGGCCTGGCGCTGTCGCGCCCTGCTCATTAGCCAGCGCGTGGAACAGCGGCAACGCTATCTGCACTTTTTACTGCAGCAGAATATTTTCAGCATTCAAACCTACGACTATCTGTGGAGTGAGTACCAGCGTACGACGTCATGTTCTGAGATCGGCGCCTTCTTGATGAGCAAAGTCCACGATGAGGCATTCCATGGGCTGCCCTTTACCCCGATTCCGCCCGACGATGCGATAAACGCGCCATCCGCCGTGTTTGCTCTGCAAGCATCCCTTAACTGACCGAAGGTGCACCACGATGCTGGCTCGCTTTTTTGTGTTTCGCCCAGTTTTCGCCGCCGTCATCGCCATCTGTATTATGGCGGCCGGCGCCCTTGCCCTGCTGACCCTGCCGGTTGAACAGTATCCGGATATCGCCCCGCCCGGCGTCAACGTCACGGCAAACTACCCCGGCGCCTCGGCTGAAACCGTGGAAGACAGCGTGACGCAGGTGCTGGAGCAGCAGATTAAAGGCATCGACGGCCTGCTTTATTTTTCCTCCAGCAGCAGTTCAGCGGGCCAGGCGCGCATTAGCCTCAGTTTTGATCAGCGCATTAACCCTGACATGGCGCAGGTACAGGTGCAAAACGCCGTCAATCAGGCTATCACGCGCTTACCGCAGGAGGTGCAGCAGCAAGGGATCGCGGTGACCAAATCACAGGGAGACAGCCTGATGGTGGTGGCCCTGTATGACCAAAGCAGGTCGTTAACCAGCCTCGATATTAGCGACTTTCTCGTCAGTTCCCTGCAGGAGCCGCTGAGCCGGGTTGAAGGCGTAGGAGAAACCACCGTTTTCGGCGCCCAGTATGCAATGCGCATCTGGCTCAATCCGCTGCAGCTGACCAGCTACGGTCTGATGCCCTCCGACGTGCAGGCCGCCATCGAGGCGCAGAATTCGCAGGTCACCAGCGGTGAAATCGGCTCGCTGCCCACGCTGGAGGGGCAGTATCTGAACGCAACGGTCACCACCCAGTCCCGCCTTGAGCGTCCGGAACAGTTCGAAAACATTATCCTGCGCACCCACAGCGACGGCTCGGTGGTCTATCTGCGCGATGTCGCCCGGGTGGAGATCGGCGCGGAAAACTATCAAAACCAAACCACGCTCAACGGTTTCCCCTCCGCCGGGATCTCAATTCAGCTGGCCTCGGGGGCTAACGCGCTGGCGACGGCGGAGAAGATCCGGGCGGAGGTCGAACGCCTGACGCCGCGCTTTCCGCAAGGCGTTGTCGCCGCTTACCCGCGCGACAGCACGCCGTTCGTGACGGTCTCTATTGAAAGCGTGGTGCGTACGCTGATAGAGGCGATTCTTTTTGTGGTGGCCGTCATGTACCTCTTTCTTCAGAGCTGGCGGGCTACGCTGATCCCGACGCTCACGGTGCCGGTGGTTCTGCTCGGCACCTTCGGCATCCTCAGCCTGCTGGGCTACAGCATTAATACCCTCACCCTGTTTGCGATGGTTCTGGCAATCGGTTTACTGGTTGATGACGCCATCGTGGTGGTGGAGAACGTTGAACGCCTGATGGCGGAGGAGGATCTTACCCCGCCTGAAGCCACCCTGCGCTCGATGAATGAGATCACCGGCGCGCTGATTGGCATCGCGCTGGTTCTCTCTGCGGTATTTATCCCGATGGCGTTTTTCGGCGGCTCGGTGGGGATTATCTACCGCCAGTTCAGCGTCACCATCGTCTCGGCAATGGCGCTCTCTGCGCTGGTGGCGTTAACCCTGACGCCGACGCTGTGCGCCCATCTGCTTAAATCCGGGCACCTTAAAAAAGGGCGATTCTTCACCTGTTTCAACCGCGGCGTCGCCGCCAGCCAGAACCGTTACCTCGCCATACTCCGGCGGATAACCGTTCGCCCGCTCCGCTTTGTGCTGCTGGCCCTGACGCTGACGCTTTTGATGCTCTGGCAGTATCAGAAGCTGGCCAGCGGCTTTCTGCCCGAAGAGGATCAGGGCGCGGTGATGGTTCAGTTTACGCTCCCATCCGGTTCGCCGATGGCGATGACCGAGGCGGTCGGCGCGGACATTACCCGCTATTTCATGGCCGAGGAGGAGGATAACCTCAACGTCATCTTTATGGTCACCGGCAGAAACAACGCCGGCAGCGGGCAGAACGTCGGGATGGCCTTCGCCGAACTAAAGCACTGGGACGCGCGTCCCGGGGAACAGAACAGCGCGCAGGCGATTATCGCGCGGGCGAACCGGTACTTTTTAAAAAACGCCCGGCTGGCCACCATCAGCGTCATGTCGCCGCCTACCGTACGCGGACTCGGGCAGTCGAGCGGCTTTGAACTCTGGATGCAGGACAGCGCGGAAAACGGCCGCCAGGCGCTCATCGAAGCGCAAACCACCCTCCTCACTGCCTCCAGGCAAACGCCGACGCTGGACGCCGTGCGAATTAACAGTCTGGAGGAGAAAGCGCAGCTGCAGGTGGGTATCGACAGACAAAAAGCCCAGGCCCAGGGGTTGGATCAGGCCGCCATCAATAGCACCCTCTCTGCGGCCTGGGGCGGCGTGTACATCAACGATTTTATCGACCGCGGGCGCGTCAAGCGCGTGTATATGCAGGGGGATGCGGCCTGGCGTTCGACGCCGGATAATTTATCCGCCTGGTTTGTCCGCGGCGACAGCAACAACATGGCCTCCTTCGACAGCTTCTCATCATTCCGCTGGACTACCGGGCCGCAAATGCTCCAGCGGTTTAACGGACTGTCGGCCGTGCAGTTTCAGGGAAACGCGGCGCCGGGCGTCAGTTCCGGTGCGGCGATGGCGACGATGTCCGAACTGGTGGGCGAGCTGAGCGGGTTTGAAAGGCAATGGAGCGGTTTATCCTGGCAGGAGCAGACCTCCTCAGTGCAGACGTTATGGGTATACCTGGCGTCGCTGGCCTTTATGTTTTTGTGTCTCGCCGCCTTATATGAAAGCTGGTCGATTCCTGTCGCCGTACTGCTGATCGTCCCGTTAGGCATTCTTGGGGCCGTGAGCGCTTCGTTGCTCGCCGGATACGAAAACGATATCTACTTTCAGGTCGGTATGCTGACGACCATGGGGCTTTCCGCCAAAAACGCGATTCTGATCGTTGAGTTCGCCCTGGCGCGGTTTCAGCAAGGTAAAACGCTGGCCGACGCGGCGCTGGAGGGCGCTCGCCTGCGCTTGCGCCCCATCGTGATGACCTCACTTGCATTTGTTGTCGGCGTTATCCCTCTGGTACTCTCTACCGGCGCCGGCGCTTCCAGCCAGCGTGAGATTGGCACCGCGGTGATCGGCGGTATGCTCGCCGGGACGCTGCTGACCTTGCTCTTCGTTCCACTCTTTTTCCTGCTGGTACAGCAAGGAATGATGCGCCTTAAAGGGCGCAAACGGTAAGGACTCAATTGATGGGAAATCAACGCGGGCGGCCAATGAAAGCCCGCCCACGCATTTTACAAACCGCCCGTGAGCTGTTTCTCAGCCACGGGCTTGATGTGTCGCTGGATACCATTGCCGCCGAAGCGGGTACCACGCGCCCGACCCTGTACAGCCATTTTCCCGGCGGCAAAGACGCGCTGCTGCTGGAGACGTTCGCGTTTCTCAATGACACCATGCAGCCGCCCCTGCGCCAGCTTTTGCAGGATCGTCAGCAGGATCTTCCCGCGCTGCTGCGCGGGTTTGCGAAAGTGGTGCAACAACACTTTTATGCGCCGGAGAATATTCACTTTCAGCGCCTGCTGATCCAGGTGCTGGTGCAAAGGCCCGAGCTTTACGTCACGCTCGAACAGCGCCCCTCAGGCCGCGTACTGCAGGCGCTGAGCGATATCCTGGCGCAGAAACAAGACGAAGGTCTGCTGACCCTCAGCGACCCGGAGCTAGAGGCGACGGCGTTTCTCGGCGCGATTATGGGCTATCCGCTGCCGGGGGCCTTAATTGCGCAAAAAGCGGTGGCGCCAGAGAGGCTGGAGCAGCTCGCCGAATGCGCGATTAGCGCCTTCCTCACGGCCTGGGGCTACAGGCAATAATTCAATCAGCGGTTTAAACGCACCTCTCCGGCCCCTGCAGCAGGAGCCGGAGAATGCCTAACTGGCCAGCAGTTCATCGTACAGCGCGCGCAGGCGGGTACGAAGGTAGAGTACCGCTTTATGCTTACGTGAGAGCAGCGCCTGTTCGCTGACGCCGAACTCCTCTGCCAGCTCCCGGTAGCTGTAGCCATGCAGTTCGGTTTTCTCAAAGGCTTCACGCTGGGCGGGCGGCAGTTCCGAGAGCGCCTGACTTAATTCCTCCCAGAGCAGCGCTTTCAGATACTCATCCTCCGGCGTTTGCGCAACGCCAAACAGCGTTTCGGCCAGCTCATCCTCGGGAAAATCGCCCTCCTCCTCGTCGCTGAAACCGCCCGCCAGCGGCAGCTCGCGCTTTTTTCTTGCCCTGTCGGTCATCTCGTTACGCGCCGCCCGGAACAACCAGGCGGCGATATTCTCCACCGGCTGCTCGACGCGAATGAGCTGATACGTCACTTCCTGCAGGATATCGTCCGCCTCATCGCGCAGCGGGGTCCGTCCGCGAATAAAAGCCTTCAGCCGCGACCGGCAGGCATCGAGGGCGGAAACAAGCCGTGATGGCGCCACGATCCTGTTTTTCATTGTGCTCACTCGGGATCCGCGCTTTTAGGCGAACTCTCCTGCTGCGGAGCATGCTCGCTGCGGCGGTCGCGCCAGCCGCAGTGGCCGCGATGCCCGCGGTGGCCAAAGCGCTGCACAAACTCATCGCGCTGCTCCGGGCTCATGTTCATCCAGCGTTCATGCATCCGACGCCGCGCGTTACCGATGCCGAACATTCCCGGGCGAAAGCCGAGACCGCCGAACAGGATCCGCGACAGCGCCAGCACACCTAACGCCTGCCAGAAGCCAATGCTCTTCACCCCAAGGATGGCCGGCAGCAGCGCATTCCACAGCGACATCACCAGCAGCCCAAGTATGGCGATTAGCGCCACGCCGATAAGAAGCGGCTTCGCCATTCTGTGGCGGCCAAAGCGGTGATGGTGGTGCTGACCGTGCATATCGATATCTCTCATCGTCTGTTTACCTCATTACGCTATTGAATAATTACCCTGTGCGGAGGTAGACGAATGAGCGGGCAAAATATTGCTGAGAAGAGTAAAAAAATTGACACACTTTATTTGTATGACAAATATTTTTTATGTGATCTCTATCACCTACATGCAGGCGCGACGGCGGTAACGTTACCCGGTGATTCATTGAAAAAGAGGAACTTATGAACGCGGTAAAATCACTAAAAGCCGACTGGGCGATTATTACGCTGATGATTGTTGTCGCCGTCGTTATGTATGGCTATCTGATCCCCAAATACTGGTAATCGACGCCATACCTGTACTGAACCGCCCCTTGCTCAGGGCGGCTCATCATCCCTTCGCCGCTACCGCTTATCGTTGAGCGTCTTAATCAAAAACGGCACCGAGTCGCGTAAAGACGGGTTAACCGTACCGCTATGATCCAGCCCCTCATAAATATGCACGTCCGCACGGGTTCCCGCGCTTTTCACCGCGTCCGCAAAGCGTTTTTGCATTGCCGTCGGCACGTTAATATCCGCGCTACCAATACCGATAAACACCGGGTGATCGATTTTCAGCGTCGGGTAGAGCATGGCGCCCACGCTGGCGTTTAACAGCGAATCCACCCCCGGCTTCAGGGCATTAGCCGCATTCAGACCGGCCTTCATCACTTCATCGTTGAGCGGCGTAATGCATAAATTGCTCGCCTCTTTCAGCAGCGGCAGCGCTTTATCCTGGAAATAATCAGCCGGATTGAGCTGCGGGTTGCTATCGGCAGCCGAGAGGTAAATATAGAAAATATAGGGTATTTTCGGGTCGCCGCCGCTCGGCGCTTTGCCGCCTGCCGGCGGAAGAATGTCGGCTGCGGTGGTCCCCTTCTCAAAATACGGCGTCCCGGTCAGCACCGTTGCGCGAACATTCAGCTCCGGCGCGTAGTGGGGTTGATATCCGGCGCTGGCGAACGCGGCGTGCGCGCCCTGCGACTGTCCGACCAGAATGAGTTCATTTTTCAGCGGGAACTGTTTCAGGGCGGCGCGAACGCTATCAAGCACGCTCCACGCTTCGCCGCGGGCATTAAGATAGTGGTGCAGGCCAGACGAACCCAGACCGGCATAATCCGGCGCGACCACCGCGTAGCCCAGCGACAGCCAGGTGTTCAGGTACTGCTTATCGCGTTCGCTGCGCGGGTTTAACGACGGCGCGCAGTGATTAGCTACGCCCACGGTACCGTGGGCCCAGACCACGACCGGCCATCCCCCTTCCGGGGTGGCGCCAAACGGAATAAAGACCGCGGCGGTATCTTCACGGGCGGTTTTGCCGTCCACGCCGCTGCGGGAGGGATAGCGCAGGAGATACTGCTTTGCCGCTTCGCTTAAGCCATTTCCGGCGCTGAGCGGAGAGACCGCGTCGCTATTATCGGCGGCGGCACTGGCCGGGACCGCGCTCATGGAGAGCAGTAGCAGCGCAGAGGTGGCGGCGAGAAATTTTTTTGAGAGGGAATACGTCATAACATCCTGTTCCTGAGTGGGGATGCACTTAGTGTAGACCCTGGCGGTTGAATATCAGGTCAATGAAGCCAGAGCGGCGAAATGATTTTCCTGAAGTCTGACCCGCCTCGCTGTTTGCCTGTCACAATAATGATAGCTTTTTATCATTAACCTCAAAGGAAGAGAATCATGTCAGCAAAAAAAGTCACCATGGCGGATATCGCCAAAGAGGCCAGAGTCGGTATCGCGACGGTGGACAGGGTGCTCAATAAACGCACGCCCGTGAAAGAGAGCACCGAACGTAAAGTGCTGGAATCCGCGCGGCGCTTAGGCTTCGCGCTGGAGCAATCCCGCTATCGGCTGGCGGCGGATCGGCCGGCGGTAGCCCTCAGAATGGGCTTCATTCTGCTACAGCAGTCACACTCGTTTTACCATCAGCTGGCGCAGGCGCTGGAGCAGGCGGCGTTACCGTGGCATAGCCCGGCGCAGGCCCCCGCTTTCCTGCATTATGATATTAACGCCATCGACGATATGGCCGCCGCGATCGCCCGTCTGAGCGATACGGTCGACGTTATCGGTATTGTCGCGCTGGATAATCCGCTTATCCGCCATGCGGTCGTGCAGGCCATCGAGAAAGGCGTCCGCGTCTTCACCCTGCTCTCCGATATGAGCATCCCGCAGCGTACCGGCTATATCGGGCTGGATAACCAGAAAGCGGGCCGCACCGCCGGTTGGGCGGTGGACAGGCTGTGCCACGACGACGGCGAAATTGGCATTATCGTCGGCGATAATCGGTTTATTTGTCAGGAAAGCTGCGAGATAAGTTTCCGCTCCTACCTGCGTGAACAGGGCAAAGGCGATCGGGTGCTTGAACCGGTGCGCAGCCACGAACGCGCCGATGTCGCGCGCCAGGTTACGGAAGAGATGCTGCAACAGTACCCCGATCTCAAGGCCATTTACGCGCCCTGCGGCGGCGTGGAAGGGATTGTCGCCGCCCTGCGCGCGCGCCAGCGCCAGCATCAGGTCACCCTGATTTGTCATGGCCCGGTGGATAGCGGCGAGCTGGCGCTAATTGACGGCACTATCGATCTCATGCTTACCCATCGGCTTGACGAATTTGCCGCCGCCACCATCAACGCGTTTGTCCACGCCGCCAGCCAGCCGCAGGTGGCGTTTATCAACGCTCTGCAGCCGTTTGACCTCCTCACTAAAGAAAACCTCTGATTGCCGCAGGCGCGGGTAAAGTCGCCGCGCCCCGCTTCAGCGCTGCATTTGATAAAAAACTATCATTTATGTTATCAAAATAAACCTTGAATCCCATCAAAGAATTTAAATTTCATCATTGTTGGATATGAAATTTTCATTCAATACTGGTCATGTTTTCTCCTCATCTGAAAAGGAAGCCATCATGACCATACATATTGCCAACGCGCCGTGCAGCTGGGGCGTCGATGATCCCAAAAACCCTTATCTGCCGCCGTGGTCCAAGGTACTGGAAGAAGCGGCGACCGCCGGTTATAAAAGCATTGAACTGGGCCCGTGGAGCTATCTGCCGACCCGGGCCGATGAACTCAGCGCAGCGCTGAATAAACAGGGGCTGTCGCTGGTTGCCGGAACGATCTTCGACGATCTGGTCAGCGAAGAGAACTTCGCGAATATTGTCGAACTGACGCATAACCTCTGCCGCAACCTTTCGCAGGTGCCGTCGGCGGAAAAGACGCCGGGCAACCCCTTCCAGCCGCCTTATCTGGTCATTATTGATTTCGGCAATCCGCAGCGGGCGAAATATGCAGGGCGCGGCGAGCGGGCTCCCCGCCTGTCACCCGCCGACTGGCAGCGGATGGTCGACCACATTGTGACCATCAGCCGACTGGCGTGGCAGGAGTACGGCGTTCGCCCGGTTATCCATCCTCACGCCGGCGGCTGCATTGAGTTTGCCGATGAAATCGATCTGCTGGCGGCGCAAATCCCCCATGACGTAGCCGGTTTATGTCTCGACACCGGCCATCTCTTCTATTCGGGCATGGACCCCATCAGCTGGCTGGATCGCCATTTTGATCGCCTTGACTACCTGCACTTTAAAGATGTCGACCCGCAGGTGTTCAGGAGCGTGATTTCCCGCGGCATCGACTTCTTCTCCGCCTGCGCGGAGGGGGTGATGTGCCCGCTCGGCAGCGGCGCCATTGATTATCCGGCGGTGCGCGCCTTTCTCGACAAGCGGGGCTATCAGGGCTGGATCACCATTGAGCAAGAGCGCGATCCGCGCAACGTCGAGGGCAGCCTGCAGGCGGTCACGGAAAGCCTGCGCTACCTGCGCTCGGTTGGTTTTTAATCGGGAGAAAACACATGATTAACGGTATTAAACCTGTTGGCCGCTCCTTGCGCTGGGGCATGGTGGGCGGCGGCGGAAGCAGCCAGATTGGCTATATTCACCGCTCTGCGGCGCTACGTGACGGATCGTTTACCCTGCTGGCCGGAGCCTTTGATATTGACCCCCAGCGCGGGCGCGAGTTTGGCCAGCAGCTGGGCGTGGAGGCCGGGCGCTGTTACCCCGACTACGAAACGTTGTTTCGCGAAGAGGCGGCGCGGGAAGACGGCATTGAAGCGGTCTCCATCGCCACGCCAAACAACACCCACTACGCCATTTGCCGCGCGGCGCTGGAGGCCGGACTGCATGTGGTCTGCGAAAAACCGCTCTGTTTTACCGGCGAAGAGGCCGATGCGCTGGTGGCCCTGAGCGAAAAACAGCGCAAAATCATCGGCGTCACCTACGGCTACGCCGGGCATCAGCTGATTCTGCAGGCGCGGCAGATGATTGAACAGGGGCTGCTGGGCGAGATCCGCATCATCAATATGCAGTTCGCCCACGGTTTCCATAACCAGCCGGTAGAGCAGGATAACCCCAGCACCCGCTGGCGGGTGGACCCGAAATTTGTCGGCCCCAGCTACGTGCTGGGCGATCTGGCCACCCACCCGCTGTTCCTGGCGGAGACCATGGCGCCGAAGCTTAATATCACTCGCCTGATGTGCTCCCGCCAGAGCTTTGTCAAAAGCCGCGCGCCGCTGGAGGATAACGCGCATGTGCTGATGGAGTACGACAACGGCGCCGTAGGGTCGATGTGGTGCTCGGCGGTCAACAGCGGCTCAATGCACGGACAGAAAGTCCGCATCGTCGGGGAGAAAGCCAGCCTGGAGTGGTGGGATGAACAGCCGAACCAGCTGCGCTACGAAATTCAGGGCGAGCCGGTGCGCATCCTCGAACGCGGAATGTCCTATCTCGATCCGCTGGCCCTGCAGGACGACCGGATCGGCGGCGGCCATCCCGAAGGGCTGTTTGAGGCCTGGTCGAATCTGTATCGCCGCTTTGCCATCGCCATGGATGCGACCGACCGTCGCGACGCCGCTTTGCTGGAAAACTTCTGGTATCCGGATGCCAGAGCCGGGGCGCTCGGCGTGCACTGGGTCGAGAAGTGCGTACGTTCAGCAGACAGCGGCGCCAGCTGGGTAGAATTTCACTGATCCTTTGATTATACGCGCCCGGCAAGGCATTAGCCGCCGCCGGGCTGCCACGATGCAAAAAGCCCTTTCTCGCGACACTCACACGTGACAACGTCACCTTTCCTCATAAAATTCACAGCATTGTAATCAAAAAGGGAATGTCGTATAACAGGGGCCAAACCGAGGGGTGTCCCGTGAGGGCTGAGATGGCGTAAGCCGAACCCTTTGAACCTGATCTGGGTCATGCCAGCGAAGGGACGGGTCGGCATTTCCGCCAGTTTTGCGCCATTGCCTGTTCACACTTCTTTCAGCACGCCCGGATCTCCCTTTTTTCAGGAGGTCCTGTGATTCTTCCCGCGTTTACCCAGGGTATTTATGGTCGTCTGCGTCAGCAGGCCGGCGCCGACTGGCAGCACTACGTCGCCCACCCCTTCCTGCGCCAGCTCGCCGACGGTACCCTCCCCGAGCCCGCTTTTCGCCGCTATCTGACGCAGGACTATCTGTTTCTGATCCACTTCGCCCGCAGCTACGCCCTGCTGGTCAGCAAGCTGCGCACCCTGGCGGAAATACGCGCTGCCGCCGCGTCGATGAACGCCATTCTCGACGAACTGCCTCTGCACGTTGGCTACTGCCGGGAATGGGGGCTGGATGAAGCGACGATGGCCGCCGAAGCGGAAGCCGCGGAAACCGTCAACTACACCCGCTACGTACTGGACATCGGCCACTCCGGCGACGCCCTGGATCTGCTGGCGGCGCTGATGCCCTGCGTGGCCGGCTACGCGGAAATCGGCCTCGGCCTGCTGCACGATCCGGCGACCCGACTGACCGCCAATCCTTATGCCTCCTGGATCCGCAACTACGGCGATGAGGGCTACCTGAATAGCGTCAATAACGCCATCGGCCTGCTGGAAACCCTCTGGCGGCAGCGCGGCGGCGAGGCGCGTTTCGCTGAACTCAGCGCTATTTTCACCACCGCCACGCGTCTGGAGGCTAACTTCTGGCAGATGGGCCTTAACGCCGTCGCGGAGCGCCCGGCGTGACGGCTCCCGGAATTGAGGTGCACGGCCTGGGCCTGCGCTTTGGCTCGCGGCAGATCTTCGACAATCTGACGTTCACTATCCCCGGCGGCCAGTGGGTATCGCTGCTGGGGGCCAGCGGCGCCGGAAAGACCAGCCTGCTGCGTATTATCGCCGGGCTGGCAAAAGCCACCGCCGGTGAGGTTCGCGCCAGCGACGGGCAGCCAATAGACAAGCGGCTGGCGTGGATGGGGCAAAAAGATCTGCTGTATCCGTGGTTAAGCGTGCGCGACAACGTCTCGCTTGGCGCGCGTCTGCGCGGGGAGCGCGTGGACCATCGGCGGGTTGCTGCGCTGTTACAGCAGGTTGGCCTTGAACACTGCGCCGGCGACCGCCCGGCCGCCCTCTCAGGCGGCATGCGCCAGCGTGCGGCGCTGGCGCGTACGCTCTACGAAGACCGGCCCATCGTGCTGATGGACGAGCCCTTTTCCGCGCTCGACACGATTACCCGCACGCGCATTCAGACCCTGGCCGCCGGGCTGCTGGTAAACCGCACCGTCGTGCTGATCACCCACGACCCGATGGAAGCCTGCCGCCTGAGCCACCGTCTGCTGGTCCTTTCCCCCGCTCCCGGCGGGATTGACGACGGGCATCACCTCTCCGGCATGCCGCCGCGCGCGCCGGACGACCCGGCGCTGTTGGCCAGCCAGGCGGAGCTGCTGCAACAGCTCATAAGGGCTAACGGATGAGCGCAAAACTGTTTCGCGCCGCCGTGGTGTTCTGCGGCCTGCTGCTGCTCTGGTGGCTGGCGACCCGCAGCGGCATTCCCGCTTTCCTGCTGCCTTCCCCCTCGGCGGTGGCAAGCGCTCTGTGGGTCAACCGCGCGTACCTCGGCGAACACACACTGATCACATTAAGCGAGATCCTCAGCGGCCTCGCGCTCGGCGTTCTGCTCGGCGTGATCCTGGCGCTGTGCATGATTGTCTCGCCTCGCCTTCAGCGCTGGCTGATGCCGCTGGTGCTGACCAGTCAGGCGATCCCGGTTTTCGCCCTTGCCCCGCTGCTGGTGCTGTGGTTCGGTTTCGGCATGAGCGCCAAGGTCATGATGGCGGTGCTGGTGATTTTCTTTCCCGTCACCTCGGCGTTTTTTGACGGTCTGCGCCGGGTTAACCACGACTATCTCGATCTGGCGCGCACGATGGGGGCCTCTTTTGGCGCGCAGCTGCGCCACGTTCGCCTGATGGCTGCCCTTCCGGCCCTCGGTTCCGGCCTGCGGATGGCGGCCGCCGTCGCCCCCATCGGGGCGATCATCGGCGAATGGGTCGGTTCAGCCGAAGGATTGGGCTACGTGATGCTTAACGCCAACGCCCGTCTGCAAACCGATATCTGCTTTGCGGCCCTGTTTATTCTGGTGCTACTGACCGTCCTGCTCTGGCTGGCGGTGGATGCTTTCTTACACCGGCTGATTAACTGGACGCCGGAATAACGCTCTTAAATAAAAGGACTAATCATGCGTAAACGTGTTTATGCCGGTATGACGATTGCCGCGCTGTTCAGCGGTCAGGCGCTGGCCAACGAGAAACTCACCCTGGTGCTGGACTGGTATATCAATCCCGACCACGCGCCGATCCTGGTGGCCGAACAGATTGGCGCCTTTAAAGACGCGGGGCTGGACGTCAAGATTGTGCCGCCGTCCGACCCGGCGCTGCCGCCGCGGCTGGTCGCCGCCCGCCAGGCGGACCTGGCGATTACCTACCAGCCGCAGGTGCATTTTTTTGCTGATGAAGGGCTGCCGCTGGTCCGCGTCGGCACGCTGATTAATTCGCCGCTGAATACGGTGATCGCGCTGGATAAAAGCATAAAATCTCCCGCCGATCTGCAGGGCAAAAAAGTGGGGTATTCGGTGAGCGGCATCGAACAGGCGACGCTGGCCACCATGGCGCAGCATGCGAAAATCGATCCCAAAAGCATCAAGCTCATCAATGTTAACTTCCAGCTGACCAGCGCCCTGCTGGCCGGACAGGTCGACGCGGTCATTGGCGGCTATCGTAATATCGAAGCGCTGGAGCTGAAGCTGCAGGGGAAAGATCCGCAGGTGATGAACGTTGAGGATTACGGCGTACCGGCCTACGACGAGCTGGTGATTGTCGCCAACCGGGATGAAGTCCACGCGGCGAAAATCAGGGCCTTCCTCAAGGCGCTGCAAAAAGGCGTCGCTTACCTGCGCGCTCACCCGCAGGAGACCTGGCAGGCGTTTGCCGCCGCGCATCCCGAGCTCAACACCGAACTGAACAAGCAGGCATGGCTGAAAACCCTTCCTCTGTTTGCCAGCGATCCGGCGGCGCTGGATAAACCACGGTATGAAGCTTATGAACAGTTTTTATATAACAATAAGTTGGTGAAAAAAGTCACACCTTTAACAAATTATGCGGTTGAGCTGCATTGAGTCATGCCATTGCTGGCGGAAACTTTTCGCCAGCAATGCCCGCGCGGCAGTATTAAAAAACGAGAAACTTCCTCACTAATAATTACAATTTTAAAGGTCTTTTATCCTTTAAAATACATGATTTAAATCAAATGGTTACGTTGGTTTTTTTCTGTGTAAAAATAACGTAAATATACCTTAATCAATAAAACGTTGAATGCGTATCTAAAAAGCCATATATTGTGCCCGCTTTAATGCATGGCGATTCAATTTCTTACACCAATTTATTCAACCAGCGCTCAACCGTAACGCTGGTTGTGGGAGTGATATGATGACGGATAAAGTCCGTATTGATACTTTAGGCGCAGATTTATTAGATGCAAACAACGATACCTTTTTGGCCCGTCAGGCTGAATTCGAATCGAATGTCAGGAGCTACCCGCGCAAGCTGCCCCTTGCGATTACCAAAGCGGAAGGCGTCTGGCTGACCGATGCGGATAATAAACAGTATCTGGACTGCCTTGCCGGCGCAGGTACTCTGGCACTCGGCCACAACCACCCTGATGTGCTGCAGAGCATCCAAAGTGTCATTACCAGCGGCTTGCCGTTACATACTCTCGATCTGACCACTCCGTTAAAAGATCGCTTCTCTGAATACCTGCTTTCCCTGCTGCCGGGCGAAGGCAAAGAATACTGCCTGCAGTTCACCGGTCCGTCCGGCGCTGACGCCGTGGAAGCGGCGCTGAAGCTGGCGAAAAAATACACCGGCCGTTCTTCCGTGATCAGCTTCTCCGGCGGCTACCATGGGATGACCCACGGCGCGCTGTCCGTCACCGGCAACCTGTCGCCAAAAGCGGCGGTTAACGGCATGATGCCGGAAGTGCAATTTATGCCTTACCCGCACCAGTACCGCTGCCCGCTGGGTATCGGCGGTGAAGCCGGCGTGAAAGCGCTGACTTACTACTTCGAAAACCTGATCAATGACGTCGAAAGCGGCGTGCGTAAACCGGCGGCGGTGATCCTGGAAGCCGTTCAGGGTGAAGGCGGCGTGAACCCGGCTCCGGTCGAGTGGCTGCAGCGCATCCGTAAAGTGACTCAGGAACACGGCATTCTGCTGATCATCGATGAAGTTCAGGCTGGCTTTGCGCGTACCGGTAAATTCTTCGCCTTCGAACACGCGGGCATCGAGCCGGACATTATCGTGATGTCGAAAGCCGTTGGCGGCGGTCTGCCGCTGGCCGTTCTCGGTATCAAAAAGCAGTTCGACGCCTGGGAACCGGGTCACCATACCGGCACCTTCCGCGGCAACCAGCTGGCGATGGCCACCGGCCTGACCACCCTGCGCCACCTGAAAGATAATAACATTGCGGATAAAACCGCCGCTCAGGGCGAATGGCTGAAAGGCAAGCTGGCCGAGATGCAGAAACGCTATCCGGTGATCGGCCACGTTCGCGGTCTGGGCCTGATGATCGGCATCGAGATCGTTAAACCGAACGAAGCGCCGGACCACATGGGCTGCTACCCGGCGGATGGCGAACTCTCCGCGCTGCTGCAGAAGAAATGCTTCGAAGCGGGTCTGATCCTCGAGCGCGGCGGTCGCCACGGCTGCGTGCTGCGTCTGCTGCCGTCCCTGCTGATCAGCAACGCTGAGCTGGAAATTTTCTTCGACAAATTTGAACAGGCCCTGCTGGCCGCCGGCGTAAAACCGGTCTGAGTGGAGTAAGTGACCGCAATGTCCAAGTTGAATCCGATTCTTGCTGGTTCCGCGCAAAGTATTGATGCCTACCAGCAAGCGATCGCCCAGACCAGCCAGGCGGTAGCGCAGTGGCTGCAGCAGCCTGAAATGTATCAGGGGAAAAGCGTTGACGAACTGCGTGAGCGCATCACCCTTGATTTCAACGAACAGGGTCTGGGCAACCAGGCGGCGATTGAACGTGCGATCGAGTACTTCCTGAAAGACAGCCTGTCGGTACATCACCCGCAGTGCGTGGCGCATCTGCACTGCCCGAGCCTGGTGATTAGCCAGGCGGCGGAAGTGCTGATTAACGCCACCAACCAGAGCATGGACTCCTGGGACCAAAGCCCGTCAGCCACCATCATCGAGATCAAGCTGATTGAATGGCTGCGCGATCAGGTCGGCTACGGCGCCGGCGATGCGGGCGTTTTCACCAGCGGCGGCACCCAGAGCAACATGATGGGGCTGATGCTGGCGCGCGATGCCTTCTTTGCCCGCCGGGGTCATTCCATCCAGCAGGATGGTCTGCCGGGCGATATTCGTCAGTACAAAGTGCTGTGTTCAGAAAACGCCCACTTCTCGGTGCAGAAGAACATGGCGCTGATGGGCCTCGGCCACCGTTCCGTGACGCTGGTGAAAACCGACGAATTCGCGCGGATGGACGTGGCGGATCTGAAAGCGAAAATCGCCGAGGCGCAGGCTAACGGTGAACAGATTATGGCCATCGTCGCCACCGCCGGCACCACCGACGCGGGGGCAATCGACCCGCTGCGCGAGATTGCGGCCGTCGCGGCTGAGCACCAGATCTGGCTGCACGTTGACGCGGCCTGGGGCGGCGCCCTGCTGATGTCCGAGAAGTATCGCGATCGTCTGGACGGCATTGACTTAGTGGACTCCATCACCCTGGATTTCCACAAGCAGTTCTTCCAGACCATCAGCTGCGGCGCGTTTCTGTTAAAAGAAGCCCGTCACTATGAGCTGATGCGCTATCAGGCGGCCTATCTGAACTCTGAGTTCGATGAAGAGCACGGCGTACCGAACCTGGTATCCAAATCGCTGCAGACCACCCGCCGCTTCGACGCGCTGAAGCTGTGGATGGGCCTGGAGGCGCTGGGCCAGAAGCAGTACGCGGAAATCATCGATCACGGCGTGACGATGGCGCTGAACGTGGCGGATTACGTCAAAACGCAGCCGACGCTGGAGCTGGTCATGCAGCCGCAGCTGGCGAGCGTGCTGTTCCGTTCCCGTCCGCAGCAGATGGCGGGCAGCGACGATGCCGCGATCGCCCTGCTCAACCAGCGGGTTGGCGATGCGCTGCTGGCTTCCGGTCGCGCTAACGTCGGCGTGACCGAGCACAACGGCGTCACCTGTCTGAAGCTGACGCTGCTGAACCCGATCGTGACGTTAGAGGACGTGAAGGTGCTGCTGAGTCTGGTAGAACGTACCGCCCAGGAGCTGCTGGCGCAGTAAATTTGTTTTCGCATTAACCTTGAAAGCCGATAACTCACCTTATCGGCTTTTTTATTGGTTTTTCGCCCTGAATTTGTGACGTTGTCACAATATTGAGGCTACCGGCCTGAAGATGGCTGTGAACCTGTAGCCCGGACAGGTGCGCAGCACCGCCTCCGGGTATTCTGCCACTCAGCGCTCTTCTCCCGGGGGCGGCGCAAAGCGCCTGCCCGGGCTACCGGCCCGATGATGGCTGTGCGCAGCACTGCCTTCCAGAGGCGTTGTATCCGTGCCGGGCGTGACATGGCGGGATGTTGTCGCACCGTGTATCGACTCTCCTTTCCGATACACGGTGCGACAAACTCACGATCGCGACAGGTAACGGGCCGCGGGTTCAGATTGCGCAAAGCCGGGGAGCATGGCCTGACGCGTCGCGTTCAGCGTCTGCCACTGCGTTTCATCATGCAGCGGCGGTATGGTCACCGATTCGCGGCGGTCGAACCCCACCAGGGCGGCATCCACCAGTTTATCCACCTCCATGACGCCGGGAATGGTATCCACGTCTTTGCCGCTGTGCTGCCAAATCTCGGTGCGCGTTGCCGCCGGCAGTACCGCCTGAACGTATACGCCTTTCGCGCTCAGCTCAACGTCGAGCCCCTGCGAGAGAAACAGCACAAAGGCTTTCGTGGCGCCGTAGACGGTCAACCCCATTTCCGGACCCAGCCCAACGACCGACGCAATGTTGACAATCGCCCCCTCTCCGGCCTGTGCCAGACGCGGCGCGATCGCGTTCGCCAGGCGAGCCACAGAGGTCACGTTGAGGGTAATCAGGCGAGTGATATCGTCACTGCTCTGGTGGAGGAAATCACCGGGAATCGAGGTGCCGGCATTGTTGACCAGAATCCTGATACGCGCGTCTTCCCGCAGCCGCTGCTCCACGGCGGCGATGTCGCTATCCTGGGTTAAGTCGGCCTGCAGGATGTCGACCTGAACGCCGGTTTCGTCGCGCAACCGCTCGGCCAGCGCCGTCAGCCGCTCGTGATTACGCGCGACTAGCACCAGGTCATGGCCGCGGCGGGCAAAACGTTCGGCATAGACTGCGCCAATTCCGGTCGATGCGCCGGTTACCAGCACCGCTGATTCACTGCTCATAGGTGTACTCCTCAATTTATACATGATGGTCGTCATGTATAATGGCACGGGCTGGGTATGCTGTAAATAATGTTATATGATGGTCATCATAAATAATTTCGCAGCAGGACGATGCCATGAGAGTGAGCAGAAAACAGGTTGAAGAGAATAAGCAGACAATCCTGACCGCCGCCGGGCGGTTGTTTCGCGAGCGGGGTTTTGACGCGGTCACGGTCACCGATATTATGAAATCAGCCGGTCTGACCCACGGCGGATTCTACGGCTACTTCAAATCGAAGGATGACCTGATCGCCCAAACCCTCGCGGAACTGAAGATGGAGAACGACGCGGCGAAAAACGACGTCGTCGCGCAAATCGAGCGTTATCTTTCCCCCGAACATCGGGATAATTTTGCCAGCGGCTGCCCGCTGGCGGCGCTGGCGGCGGAGACCATCCGTCAGTCCGAACCCGCGCGTGACGAAATGAGCGCGCGGCTGCAGCAGCAGATAGCACAGCTCAGTGAAGCGATGGATGATCGGGACGCTCAAGCCAGCCGCCGCGCGGCGATTGGCAGCTGGTCGGCCATGGTCGGCGCGTTAATTCTGGCGCGGATGACCGCGGATTCAACGTTTTCCGACGAAATCCTCGGTGAAACGGCGGCCTGGCTCGCGGAAAAACAGCGCTGAGGTTAAGCCGGGTTCAGGTCTGGCTGCAGGTAGCCTGCGACAAAGCGGGCCAGAATCGCCGAGGCCACCGGGCTCTCCACAACGTCACGACTCAGCCTGTCCGGGTCAACCCCCTCGTTGCGCAGCGCCGCCTGGCGGAACGCGATCAGCGAGCGGGCAATCGCCGGGGTGATCTCCGGATGAAACTGCGTAGAAACGGCATGCGCGCCGTAGCGTACAATCTGGTGAGGATCGTGCTGCGACGAAGCCAGCACCTTCGCCCCTGGCGGTAATCGGGTGACCGTTTGCATATGCGTGAGGTGCGCGCTGAACGGCGCCGGGTGGTCAGCCAGCAGACGATCCGCCAGGCCGTGTGCGGACAGCGAAATGGTTTTACTTCCGGCTTCGCGTCCGGCTGGATGGTAGTCCACCTCACCCCCCAGGGCGTGCGCCATCAGCTGATGCCCGTAGCAAACGCCAAACAGCGGCATCTCGATCGCCATCGCCTCGCGGATCCAGGCCGCGGTCATTTCACTCCACGGCAGGCGTTCGGTCACCATATCCCAGGAGCCGGTAATCACCGCGATGGTCGCGTTATCCGGCGCGGGAAGCGGCTCTCCGGCATAGACGCGCGCCACGCTGATTTTTTTGCGCCACGGCGCCAGTAAATTGCCAAACCAGAGGGGAAGATCGCCGTGGTCGGAGACGATTTCATCCGGCGGAGTCCCGGTTTGTACAAGAAGAAGCGTATTTCGGCTTAACGACATCAGAGCGCCTTTTTTCACAGCAATACAGAACGCTACTATGAGCAAAAGCGCCGGCGGCGGCAAATAACCAATCCGCTAACGCTTATGCTCAGAGTGAATAACGTTTACTGCGCGTCGGCGCTCTCCACCTGCGGCACCGTCGACGTCGCGCCCTGTTCCGCCGGCGCGTTGGCCGGGTCGAAGATATGGTCGAGGATGGCGCGCGCCGTCGGTCCCGCAACCACGCCATCGCCGCCGCCGTTCTCCAGAATCAGCGCCATCGCCACCTTCGGATGCTGATAGGGGGCAAACAGGGTATAGAAGATATGGTCGCGCAGGCGCACCGGGATCATCTTCGCGTTGTAGGTCTGGTTCTCCTTCAGGCTGAAGACCTGGGACGTCCCGGATTTTGCGGCGATCTGGTACGGCGCGGTATGGAACAGCTTATAGCCGGTGCCGTTTGGCAGGTTCGCCATGCCGTACATGCCGTTGCGCACCACGCCCCAGTACGGCGAATGCGGATCGCCAACCTGCGGCAGATCCTGCGGCGGCTGATAGCGCTCGACCTTATTACCCTGCTTCATGGAGTAAAGCAGATGCGGATTTTGCACTTTGCCGTTATTAATCAGGGTCGTCAGCGCCTTGACCATCTGGATCGGCGTGGCAATCCAGTAGCCCTGACCGATACCGACGGAAATGGTATCCCCCTGATACCACGGTTTTTTATGCACCCGCTGTTTCCACTCCCGGCTCGGCAGCACCCCGGCATACTCTTCGTTAAGATCGATGCCGGTAGACTGACCGTAGCCAAACTTGCTTAGCCACTCGTGAATGCGGTCGATGCCCATCTCAAACGCCACCTGATAGAAGAAGGTATCCGCCGATTCTTCTATCGCTTTGGTGACGTTAAGCATGCCGTGGCCGCTCTTCAGCCAGTCGCGGTAGCGGCGCTGGGTCCCCGGCAGCGTCCAGGTCGGCGCGCCGAAGAAGGAAGTGGTTGGCGTGATCACGCCCGCCGACAGCGCCGACAGCGCCATGTAGGGCTTCACCGTCGACGCGGGCGGATAGAGCCCCTGGGTGACCCGGTTAATCAGCGGCCGGTCCGGGTTATCGAGCAGCGAACGGTAGGCCTGATAGCCGATGCCCCTGACAAAGGGATTGGGATCGTAGCTGGGGCTCGACACCATGGCCAGCACGCCGCCATCGCGCGGATCGACGGCCACTACCGCCGCGCGCTGCCCCTTCAGCACCGATTCGATATACTGCTGCAGGTGCAGATCCAGCGTCAGGTAGATGTTCTTCCCGGCCACCGGCGGGACCTCTTTTAGCAGACGCACGACCCGCCCGTGGTTATCCACTTCCACTTCCTGATAGCCGGTGGTGCCGTGCAGCGCTTTCTCGTAGTAGCCTTCAATGCCCTGCTTGCCGATATTGTGGTCGGCGGCGTAGTTCTCTTCTTCCCCGGCTTTGGCCAGCTTTTGCAGATCGCTGTCGTTGATCTTCGAGACATAGCCAACCACGTGCGCCAGTTCGGCGCCGTAGGGGTAAGCGCGCTGCTGATAGCTCTCCACCGTGACGCCGGGGAAATGAAACTCATTGACCGCAAAACGCGCTACTTCAACATCGCTCAGGTCCGATTTTAACGTCACCTCTTTGTAGCGGCTGTTGTGGTGCATATCGTCGCGGAAGTCGGCGATATCCTGCGGGGTTAAATCAACGATCGGCGTCAGCTGCTGCAGCAGCGCCGTCATATCGGCGATTTTGCTCGGGATCACCTGCAAACGGTAGAGGGTAATATTTTGTACCAGCGGGATGCCGTTGCGGTCGAAAATCAGCCCCCGGCTCGGCGCGATGGGCAGCATTTTAATGTCGTTCTGGTTTGAACGCGTCTGATAAAAGTCGTGCTGATCCACCTGCAGGCGGTAAAGATTAAGGATCAGGATGGCGAAGCAAATCACCACCAGTAGAAACGCAATGACGGCACGGCGGATAAATAGCATCTTTTCCGCTGAATGGTCGCGAATTTCATCTCTCATTAGGGACATTAGCGGTCATTTACCTGGGTTACAAAGTGCCTGAAAAGGGAAAAGCGGGGAAGAATAGCGTTATCGCAGCGGGAGCCCTACCTAAAGGTTGCTAATGATCTGGCAGAAATGTTTCAGCATGTTAGAAATTTAATGTGACACTGTCACCAACCCCCTCCATCAAAAAGCGATGGAGGGGTTGTAGTTTAACGTGCCAGCCAGGCGCGCCAGCCGCCGTAGGCGGTAATCTCCGTGGCCTCGCCTAATCCGTTGGCTTCGCAGATAAAGCCCGCTAACCGGCGTCCGTCGGCAAGCTCAACTTTTCCCAGGCCCAGCGGCGCGGGGATGGCCGCCAGCAGCGAACCGACCTCCGCGCTGGGTAGCTCCCACACTTCAACCGCGATCGACGCCCCGCCGCTATCGGCGCGAACCATCGCCGGGCGTTTGCCGTCCGCGAGAGCGTATAAACGATAGTGCGGCGCGCTGCGGGTCGCCTGCAGCAGCCGACCGCCCCGCGCCAGCAGCTGGCCGTTAAGCGGCAGGCCAGAAAGATGAGCGCCGCAAACAACCAGCGCCATTCGGTCATGGCCGGCGACGCGTTCAGGCGGCGGGGTCTCCAGCCGCGCTCCGCCCGGCAGCGGCAGCCGCTCAGCGCGCTGAAACGCATCGGCCAGGCCCAGTAAATACTGGTCGGTAAAGGCCCGGCCAAACAGCGTGACGCCCGAAGGCAATCCGTCCGGCATAAATCCGCATGGCACGCTCACCGCGGCATAGTCCAGCAGGTTCATAAAGTTGGTGTAGTACCCGAGATCGGCGTTGCGCGCGATCGGCTCCGCCTCCAGCTCGTCAAGCGTCACCGGGCGCGGATAGGTGGGCGTCAGCACGCAGTCCAGGGTCTCGAGTATCGCGTCGCACCGGGCTTTGTACTGCTGTAGCTGATAGATCGCCGTAAAGGTCGCCGTGGCATCGGTGCCCGGCGCTTTTGCCAGCACGTCGCGAATAACCGGCAGCACCGCCTCCGGCTGCCGCGCCATCAGCGGACCGACCACCGCGTAGCGTTCGGCGACCCACGGCCCGTCATACAGCAGCCGGGCTGCCGCCAGAAACGGCGTGAAATCAATCTCAACTGCCACCCCGCCCAGCTCCGTCAGCCGTTGCCGGGCCTGGGAAAACAGGCGTTCGCTTGCGCGGCAGCCGAGGAAATTGAGCTCGCGCGGAACGCCAAAACGAAACCCCGCGGACGGCCTGCCGAACGCCTGACGGCTGTTCCACTGAGGATTACGGCGGCTCCAGGCGTCCTGCGGATCGCACTGTGCGACGAGCGCCAGCAGCTGGCTGGCCTCGTCGGCGGTGGGGCTGAAAAAGGTCACGCAGTCTAACGTACGACAGGCGGGGACCACCCCTGCGGTGGATATCAGCCCTTTACTGGCCTTCAGACCCACCAGGTTATTCAGCCCTGCCGGGACGCGGCCGCTACCGGCGGTATCCGTGCCCAACGAGAAGCTGGCAACGCCCAGCGCCACCGCCAGCGCGGAACCGGCGCTGGAACCGCCGGAGGGATACTCCGCATGATAGCTATTGCGGCAGCGACCGTACGGCGATCGGGTACCGTTCAGGCCGGTAGCGAACTGATCGAGATTGGTTTTACCGACCGGCACGGCGCCCAGCGCAATCAGCTGAGCGACAATCATCGCGCTCTGCTCCGCCCGATACGCAAACGCCGGACAGGCCGCGGTGGTGACAATCTCCGCCAGATCGATATTGTCTTTGATGGCGAACGGCACGCCGTACAGCGGCAGCGCGGCCGGCGAGAGGCCATCCAGCGCCGCCAGAAATGGCTCCTGCTCCTCTTCGCTCAGAATATGGATAAACAACCGGAACTCGGAGTTCAGCGCCTGCGCCCGCTGGCGGATGTCCGCCAGCACGCTGCGCGGCGTGGTTTTACCGGTGCGGTAACGCTCCGCCAGGGTTGCCAGGCGTAAATCAAACGTCTGCTGCATCATGCCTTCTCCTCAATAATCACCGCCACCCGCTGCCCGGCGCGTACCGCGCTGCCCGGCTGCACGTGAACCTGTTGAATAACGCCATCGCAGGGGGCCAGCAGCGGGATCTCCATCTTCATCGACTCCAGCACGACCAGCACATCCCCCGCGCGGACCCGGCTGCCTGCCGCCGTTTGTACTTGCCACAGGTTTCCGGAAATCGGGCTTTCCACCCCCTGTTCGCCCTGCCGCAGCGGCGCGTCTCCGCCCTCATCCACGGCGCTCTCCTGGCTGTCAAAATGGGCCTGCCCGCTGGCTATCCAGCGATCGCGTTCGGCGTTAAACGCCTGCTGCTGATGCTCGCGAAACGCGCCGATGCTGTGCGCTTCGCGGCGGAGAAACTGCTGGTATTCCGCCAGCCGCAGCGTGCTGTGCTCAATGCGCAGCGGGTAGCGTCCGAGCGGGAAATCGCGGCGAATCTGCAGCAGCTCTTCGGCCGAAACCGGATAGAAACGCAGTTGGTCGAAGAAACGCAGCAGCCAGGGTTTGCCGGCAAAATCCGCTACTTCGCGATAGCGATTCCACATCTGCAGAGTCCGGCCAACGAACTGATAGCCGCCGGGCCCCTCCATGCCGTAGACGCACAGATAGGCCCCGCCGATGCCGACCGAGTTTTCCGCCGTCCAGGTGCGCGCCGGGTTGTACTTGGTGGTAACCAGGCGATGGCGCGGGTCAAGCGGCGTCGCCACCGGCGCGCCGAGATAAACATCGCCCAGCCCCATCACCAGATAGCTGGCGTCAAATACCGTATTCCATACCGCCTGTTCATCGGGCAGATCGTTGATGCGACGTATAAATTCCAGATTACTCGGGCACCAGGGCGCGTCCTGGCGCACGGTGGTCATATATTTATCGATTGCCCTGCGGCAGGCCGGATCGTCCCAGGAGAGCGGCAGATGCACCACGCGCGTCGGCACCTGCAGATCGTCGCTCAGGCAGACCGTGGACCACTCGCTGCGCACCCACGCCAGCAGCGTCTCAAGGGGCAACGTTTCCGGCTGAAAATGGATTTGCAGCGAGCGAATCCCCGGGGTGATATCGATCGCGCCGTCTCTTGATTGCGCTTCCAGGGCCTGCATCAGGGCGTGAATGCGGAAACGCAGAACCAGATCCAGCTCCGGCTCCCCGGCTTCCAGCAGCAGATGCGTATCGCCGGAGAGTCGCGCCACCAGGCGTTTGTCCGCCTCGCCGCAGGTCATCACGACAGGCGACGTCAGCGGCACGGGCTGCCAGGCTATCGCCTGGTGACTTAGGGTCGCCAGCTCGGCGCGCCGCCCTTCCGCCAGCCGCCGGGCGGTGGGTAAATCCACCGCCACGAAACGTACCTTATCCCCGGCCTTGAGCTGGCCTAACTGCCAGAGGTCGGCTTCAATCACCGTGACCGGGCAGACAAAACCGCCGAGGCTCGGCCCATCCGGTCCAAGGATCACCGGCATATCGCCGGTAAAATCGACCGCGCCCACCGCGTAAGGGTTATCGTGAATATTCGACGGATGCAGCCCCGCTTCGCCGCCGCTGTCGCGGGCCCACAGCGGCTTGGGGCCAATCAGGCGCACGCCGGTGCGGCTGGAGTTAAAGTGGACCGCCCACTCCGTGGCGAAGAACGTCGCAATATATTCCGGCGCAAAGAATTCCGGCGCGCCGTGGGGGCCGTAAATCACCCGCAGCGTCCGCACTTCAGCCAGCGCTGTGCGTAGCGCGGCGGGTAGTTGATCCCCGCATCTGGCGGTGGCGTGCGGCGCCAGATGCAGCACGTCGCCTCCGCGCAGCGCCCGTCCACCGTGGCCGCCAAACTGGCCGAGGGTAAAGGTGCTTTTACTCCCCAGATAGTCCGGTACCTGAATGCCGCCGCTCAGGCAGAGATAGCTTCTGACCCCCGCGCCGCTTATCGCGCCCAGCTTCAGAGTCGCCCCCGCCGGAATAGTCAATACGCAGTCCAGCGGCTGGTCTACGCCATCGAGCGTCACCGCCAATGGCGCGCCGCACACCACCGCCTGAACGTCGGTATTAAATTTCAGGGTCGGCCCGTTGAGGGTGATTTCCAGCGCGGCCGCTCCCTCGGCATTGCCCAGCAGGCGGTTGCCGAGACGCAGGGCGCGATCGTCCATCGGCCCCGACGGCGGTACGCCCACCGCCCAGTACCCCAAACGTCCCGGATAGTCCTGCACGCTGGTCTGGGTTCCGGCGCTCAGCACCTCCACGGTCGCCGCGCGGTAGCGCAGCTGCTCAAGGCAGCGGGTCCAGGGCTCGCCTTCGGTAAAGGGCGCAAAGCCAAGAATTTGTTGCAGGTACACGCGGTTAGTTTCTACGCCGTACAGGCGGGTCTCCGCCAGCGCCTGCGCCAGGCCGGCGATAGCCTCATCGCGGCTGGGGCGCCAGGCGATCGCTTTCGCCAGCATCGGGTCGAAGAACGGCGGGACTTCGCACCCGGCTTCCACCCAGCGGTCAATACGCAGGGCTGCGCCGTCCGCCGGCGGAAAGAAGACGTCCGTTAACAGTCCGGGAGAAGGCTGGAATTGCCGCCCCGGATCTTCGGCGTAAATTCGCGCCTGGATAGCATGGCCCTGGGGCCGTAACCCGGCGGCCAGCTCAGGTAGCGGAGGCAGTTCCCCCGCCGCCAGCTCAATCATCCAGCGCACCAGGTCAACGCCCCACACCTGCTCCGTGACGCCATGTTCGACCTGAAGCCGGGTATTTACCTCGAGGAAATAAAACTGCCGCGCCGCGCTGTCGTAGACAAACTCCACCGTCCCGGCGCTGCGGTAGCTCACCGCTTTGCCCAACGCGATAGCCGCCGCGCATAGCGCCTGCGCCATCCCGTCAGGCAGATTCGGCGCGGGCGTCTCTTCAATCACTTTCTGGTTACGCCGCTGGACTGAACAGTCGCGCACGCCGAGCGCGATGACCTCTCCCCGCCCGTCGCCGAAGATTTGTACCTCCAGATGGCGGGCGCGTTCGATATATTTTTCGAGAAATACCCCGCCGTCGCTGAAGTTGTTTTGTCCCAGCCGCTGCACCGCGGCAAACGCCTCAATCAGTTCACGGGCGTCGCGACAGACGCGCATGCCAATTCCGCCGCCGCCGGCGGTGCTTTTGAGCATGACCGGATAGCCCACCGCCTCAGCCGCCCGGCAGGCTTCGCCGCTGTCGGCCAGCAGCTCGCTGCCTTCCAGCAGCGGCACGCCCTCGGATTTGGCTAAGGCCCGAGCGGTATGCTTCAGGCCGAAGGTGCGCAGCTGTTGCGGAGTGGGGCCGACAAACGCCACCCCCGCCGCCTCGCAGGCCTCGGCGAAGGCCGCGTTTTCAGACAGAAAGCCGTAGCCGGGGTGGATCGCTTTGGCGCCGCTCTGCTGCGCGGCGGCCAAGATCTTCTCCGTCACCAGATAGGTTTGCGCCGCCGGGCCGTCGCCGAGGCTTAACGCTTCATCCGCGTCGCGGATATGCAGACTACTCAGGTCGGCTTCGGAATAGACGGCGACGCCCTTCACCTGCATCGCGCGCAGGGTGCGCATAATGCGGCAGGCGATGGCGCCGCGGTTGGCAATCAGTAAGGTATCAAACATAAGCGGAACTCACAGGGTCGCGGGTCGTCCCGCAAGAATTCGATGTTCCCCTGAGGTCGTCCCCGGGGTGAACCGGCGCTTAAGGTTTGCGCGTCGGCGTACTGTTCAGGCGGTCTGCGCGGACGGCGAAGAGCCGAAAGGCCAGCAGACGCCAGCGCTGCCAGCGGGTCAGTTCCATACCAGCACCTCGGCGGGCGTGGGGTTCCAGCCGTTGCAGGGATTATTTAACTGCGGACAGTTGGAAATCAGCACCACGGCGTTGCACTCGGCGCGCAGCTCAACGTATTTCCCCGCCGCCGATATCCCGTCCTCAAAGGTCAGACCGCCTTCCGGCGTTACCGGGACGTTCATGAAAAAGTTAATGTTGGCGCCGATATCGCGTTTATGCAGGCGGCCATCGTGCAGGCAGGCGCAGAGGAAATTATCCCGACAGCTGTGCATATAGCGTTTATCCTGGGCGTAGCGCACGGTGTTGCTCTCCTGGGCACAGGCGCCGCCGAGGGTATCGTGGCGACCGCAGGTGTCGGCAACGATGGTCAGCAGTGGATTGCCCAGATTGGAATAGAGTACGCTGCCGGTGGTCAGATAGGCATTGCCCTGGCGGCGCAGCGTGCGCTGCGGATCGTAGCGTTCTCGGGGGTTATCGGCGTTGTAAAACAGGGTATCAATGGCCTGGTTGCCTTCGAGGTCAAGCAGGCGCAGGGTTTGCCCTTTTTGTACCTCAAACAGCCAGGGTTCCCCTGCCGGGATCACATGGCGATAGACGGCATCTTCGGGACGACGGTTACTGGCGATCAGGGTCATCGCAGCCTCCTTACAGGGCAAAAAGTTGGGTGTTGAGGAACGCGCGCTGGTTTTCATCGCGGGTAAAGAGCGCTTCCGCGGCCGCCTGCGCATCGTCAGCCTGGTACCAGCTCAGCTGGATCGGCCGCGGGGCGTACTCAGCGGCAGGGTCCTGAGGATGCGGCAGCGCGGTCAGCACCATGAGGACATCCATCGGCGCAAACAGCTCAACGTAATCTCCGGCGCGGCTGTTGGCGGAAATAAACTGAAAACGGCCATCCTCATCGACGGTGACTTTGCTGAAGAAGTTAACCACCATCAGCAGGTCCTCCAGGCCCAGATCCCATTTACCCATTTCAACCAGCAGGTTATCGACGCCGTTGCGGTAGAAGCCGTTTCGCAGCTCCTGGTAGCGTCCTGCGCCATATTTTTCACGCGTCTCGTCGGCGTTGAGTATCCCGCCGAACGGGTCGTGCCAGCCGCAGCTGTCGGCAACAATCCCGGCCAGAACGCGCCCCATATCGGAGTAGAAACAGTGCCCGGCGGTCAGGCGCGCGGTGTGCTGCCCCTTGAGGGTATCCGGCAGATTCAGGCGCTCACTCTTCTCATGGGGATTCAGCATCATCATGCTGACGTTGGCTCCGCCGTCGATATCGGTCAGGCGCAGAATCTGCCCTTTGCGCAAAATCAATGAGGTGTGCGCCCCGCCGGGTAGCCGCTCTTCGCGCAGGCTGGGGGATGAGTGAAAAAGTGCGGTCATCAAACTATCTCCTTAATGCGTAAACGTTATTGTCGCTGCCGGTGGTTATCTGCGACATTCGCGCTTCATTGAGCGGAATATCGTAGGTAACGCGCGCACCCCAGGCGTTGGGCGCCTGCGGATCGATGCGCACTTTGTCGAAAACCAGCAGCCGGGTGCCAAGGTTGAAGCCCTCCGCGAGGTCGTGGGTGACCATAAATACCGTCATCCGCGTTTCGCTCCACAGCTGGAGCAGCAGCCCGTGCATATCCTTGCGAATACCGGGATCCAGCGCGCCGAAGGGTTCATCAAGCAGCAGTACGCGCGGCTGCATGACGAAAGCCTGGGCGATCGCCAGCCGCTGCTGCATCCCGCCGGAGAGCTGCGCCGGATATTTATTCAGCGCGTGCCCCAGCCCGACTTTCTCCAGCATCCGCTGCGCCCGTTCGCGCGCGTCGCGTTTCCTGCCGGCAAACAGCCGGCCAAACAGCGGTGACGCCGGGAGTTCGAGGCCAATGGCGACGTTATCCAGCACGTTGAGGTGCGGAAAAACCGAATAACGCTGAAACACCACGCCGCGGCTGCGGTCCGGCTCCGCCGCCAGCGGCTGGCCGTCGAGGGTGATTTCCCCGCGAGTCGGCTTTTCCTGGCCGAGCAGCAGGCGTAAAAACGTCGACTTCCCGCAGCCGGACGCGCCGACCATCGAACAGAACTCGCCCTCTTTCACCTGCAAATTGATGCGCTCCAGCACCACGTGGTCGCCGTACTCCTGCCAGATATTTTTGATGTCGATAAAGCTCATGCCCGGCCTCCTTCCGCCCACGGGAAACAGGCTTTGTGCAGCTGGCGCAGAGCCAGATCCATCAGCCATGCCAGCAGGGTTATCCAGATGACGTAAGGAATAATCACATCCATCGCCATATAGCGGCGGAGGAGGAATATGCGATAGCCGAGACCGGCGGTGGCGGAAATGGCCTCGGCGGAGATCAAAAACAGCCATGCGGAGCCCAGCAGCAGGCGCAGGGAGGTTATCAGCCGCGACAGCAGCTGCGGCAGCACTACCCGCAGCACCACCGTCCAGCTATTGGCGCCGAGGGTTTGCGCTTTGATAAACAGCTCCGCCGGGATTTCCCGCGCCCGCTGTTCAAGGTCGCGCGCCAGCATCGGCGTAATGCCAATGACGATAAGCATCACTTTTGATAGCTCATCCAGGCCGAAGACGATAAACAGCACCGGCAGGATCGCCAGCGGCGGGATCATCGACACCACGGTCATCAGCGGCGACAGCGCCGCGCGGTACATCGGGAACACGCCGGCGGCGATGCCGATGCCCAGGCCAATCAGCGACGAGAGCGCCAGACCAATCAGCAGGCGGCTCATACTAATCAGCGTGTCGGCCCACAGCAGATACTCGCCGCTGCGTTTATCCGGGGTGAAGGCCATCCGATCGATGGCCGCGATCATCTGCGACAGGCCGGGCAGCAGCTTATCCTGCGGGTTGGCTTCCAGCCGCACCGCCGAACCGATAAACCAGGCGGCGATCATCAGGACGAAGGGCAATAGCATCAGCGTCAGGCGCATACCCTGCCGGGGATAGCGGTTAATGTGGCGCATGGCGTGGACTCCCAAGGTCAATCATTACAGCTGCCCCGCCGCGGCCAGCTTCAGATAGCTGTCGTCAAAGCGCAATTTGCTGTTGGCGGTATCGCCGACGGTGACGCCGCCGGGGAAGGTCATGCCGATAAAGTCAGCGCTCTGCGCCCCCTCTCCCAGCAGCCCTTTATCAAAAGAGAACTGCGCCACCCGCTGCATGGTTTTTGCCAGCGCCGGCGAGGAGATAAACGTCAGGGTATCGGCAGGCGTCCAGAAGAGATGGGTTGTTTTTAGCTGCGCCCGGTAGCCGGCGAGGTCGGTGCCGGAATCGGCGGCCATTGCGCTTAGCGCCTGCGTATCTCCGGCCTGCATTTTGGCCATCATCTCGAACCAGGCGCCGGTCAGGGCTTTACCCAGCGCCGGGTTATCTTTCAGGGTCTGAGTATTCACCACCATCATGTCGATCAGCTCGCCGGGAACCTGCGAAGAGCTAAAGACCTCCGTGGTTTGCGGCGTCTTTTTGATAACCGAAAGCTGCGGATTCCAGGCCACCGCCGCGCGTACGCCGCTGGTGCCAAAAGCCGAGACGATATCCGCATCCGAGGTATTGACCACTTTGACGTCTTTTTCCTGCAGCCCGGCTTTTTCCAGACCGCGAACCAGCAGGTAGTGCGATACCGAAAGCTCCGGGAGATACACCGCCATGCCTTTCAGATCGCTGAGCTTTTTATCCGCCCCCTTCAGCACCACGCCGTCGTTGCCGTCGGAGTAGCTGCCGGTAATGAGCGCCGTGGTATCAACGCCCCCCGCCGCCGGAATGGTCAGGGCATCCATGTTGGTCATGGTGCAACCGTCAAACTGGCCCGCGGTGTACTGGTTAATGGATTCGATGTAGTCGTTCAGCTGAACGATATTGATTTTGATGCCGTATTTGCTGGCCCATTTATCGATGATCTTTTCGTTGCTGATGGTGCCCCAGGGCATCCATCCGGCATAGATAGTCCAGCAGATGTTGAACTCTTTTTTGACGGCGGCAAACGAGGGGACGCTGGCCAGCAGCGCCAGCGACAGGATAAGAGAGCGGAGGATCGGCGGTGTCTTCATGGTGGACCTCTGGTTAGCACGAGAAACGGGGGCAGCGCGACACCCAACGGTGCTGCTGTCTCCCGGGCTTTTGTCCCGCCGTGTAACCTCGCAGAGGTCGCCAGCTCTCGGACCAGACGTTCACCTGAGTGAACCGGAACCCTAGCCAGCTATTGTGTTATCTCAATTGTCTGTTGCGCTGCCTTCTGAACAGGAGTTTGCAAGGTCTATGCCAGGCGCGCAGCGCGCGTAAAATCAGCCCTACGGCGGCAGGCGCCGCCGCGGCTCCCAAAAATGGGGAGTGATGATGGGGCATTGCATGGATTTGGTGCGTATGGCGTGAAGGCGGCGAGCGGTCGGGACGATAGCCGCTCGCCGGGAAACGCTTGCTAGCGCGCTTTTTCGCTCACCGTCATGGTGAATCGCGCGATCTTATCCCCGGCGTTAGCGTAGCTATGCGGGGCGTCGGTACGCGCGACGGCGGAATCCCCCTCTCGAATCAGATAGACCCCGTCGTTAACCGTCAGGGTTAAGGCGCCCTCGGTCACGAAAAGCAGCTCAGTCGTCCCCTCCCCGTGCCCCGGCGATGTGAACATTTCTCCCGGATTGAGGCTCCACTGCCAGAGCTCAACCATATCCGGACCGCTGGTACCGGCAAGGAGCCGCGCCTTGCCGCCCTGCCACAGCGTGGGAATCTCGCCTTCTGCAATCACCTTTACCGGCGGCGCGGTGGCGACATTGACAAAATCGGCCACGGAAACGCCCAGCGCCGAGGCCAGACGGCACAACAGCGCAATGCTGGGATTGGCCCTGCAGGCTTCAATGTCTACCAGCATACCTTTGCTGACGCCCGCGCGTCGCGACAGCTCATCCAGGGAGATCTTCTTTTCCGCCCGGTAGCGCTTAATGCGCGCCGCAACGGCTTCATTAATCATGGCGGCATCGGCGCCCGCGTCGGTCGTTATATTGACTTTATTGGTCATCGGTCGATATTATGCTTTAAAATGGTCGTTACAGGATTATCCAATGAATAGCGTATTACCGTCAATCAGCCCGCAGGTCTCCGCGCTGGCCCCCGGCTTTCGCGCCCTGAGCATTGATGTCGTTTCCGCCGCCGTACGCGCCCCCCTGGTCGGGTCCGATGCGCTCCGCTCCGCCTGCCAGGCGGTTATCGCCGGCGAGCCGCAGTGGGCGGAGGCGCACCTGCAGGCCTGGAACGAGGTATTCCGCGCCTTTGGCGCAAAACCCAAGCGGACGCCCTGCTCGGCGGAAGCCTTGCGCAGGCGGGTGCTGCGCGATGGCGAGATGGCTGCGATCGATCCCATCGTCGATCTCTATAATGCGGTGAGCCTGCGCTACGCCGTGCCGGTCGGCGGCGAAAACCTGGCGGCTTACGTTGGCGCCCCGCACCTCAAGCTCGCGGACGGCAGCGAACCGTTCGATACCGTCAAAGAGGGGCAGATCGTTCACGAATATCCCGATGCGGGAGAAGTGGTCTGGGGCGACGATCGCGGCGTGACCTGCCGACGCTGGAACTGGCGACAGGGAGTACGTACTCGTCTGAGCGTGGAGAGTCCGCGGATGTGGTTTATTCTTGAAAGCCTGCCGGAAATGCCGCTTAGCGCGCTGCAGGAGGCGGGAGAGATGCTGAGCAACGGCCTGCTGGAGATGATGCCGGAGGCGACGATCCGCTCACAGCTGATAGGGCCAGGGGCCTAAAGCCATTCCCCTGCGCCCGGCAGCGTAGCACCGCCGGGCGCAGCGATTACTTCCGCGCCTCGAAGGCAATTTTCACCGCCATCCCCGCCAGCACCGTCGCCATCAGCCAGCGCTGAAACTGCTGCCATAACGGGCGCCCCGCGAGAAACAGCGACACCTGCCCGGCCATCACCACAATAAGCGCATTAACCGCTACGCTAATGAGCGCCTGCGTCCCTCCCAGCACCAGCGACTGCGCAAGGATGCTGCCGTGTCCGGGAGAGATAAACTGCGGCAGCAGTGAGAGATACATGATGGCGATTTTAGGGTTCGCCAGGTTAGTAATAAAGCCCATCATAAACAGCTTACGGCCGCTATCGGCAGGCAGGTCGCGCACCGCAAAGACCGAGCGCCCGCCGGGCTTCACCGCCTGCCAGGCCAGATAAAGCAGATAGACCACGCCGCTGATGCGCAACGCGTCGTAAGCGTAGGGAACGGCGAAGATCAGTGCGGTAATACCGAACGCGGCGCACAGCATATAAAACACAAACCCCAGCGCCACCCCGCCGAGGGAGACCAGTCCGGCCCTTCTTCCCTGACAAATCGAGCGCGAAATCAGATAGATCATATTCGGCCCCGGGGTCAATACCAGGCCAAGGGCAACAAGCGCGAAGGTCAGCAGCGACGGTATCTCAGGCATAGCGTATCTCCGGTAAAGTGATGTGATGCCCAGGCGCGCGGCGGCGATCCCCATGCTCCCCGACAGTACCTGTCTAAAGCGCCAGTCACAGGGTGACGAACAGTATGACCGCGGTTGGCGATGCGCGACAACTCACCTGAACAGGTGGGCTAACTCTCCTTATCTTCAGCTTTTGCCGCCGCGCTGGAGCGGTAAATAAAGAACAGCGCCAGCCCCAGACAGACGATGGCCCCCAGCCGCCCCGCTGAAAAGGCAATGGCGTCGTTACCCAGCCAGCCAAAATTATCGATCAGCAGACTCATGGCCAGTTGGCCAAAAATCACCGCCACCGTGGCCGTCGCGGTACCGATACGCTGCACCGCCACCACCATAATTACGATATAGGGAACCCCGCAAAATGCGCCCAGCAGCTGCCATTTCGGCACATCCAGTAGCGTTGTCGACTGATGGGGGGCAAAATAAAAAATCAGCAGCGCCGTGATCAAGGCGCCCACCGCAAACGTGAGAAACGCGCTGCGAAATACGCCCACCTGGCTGCCCAAACGGCCGTTAATCGCCGCCTGCATACTCAGCATCGCGCCGCCGACCAGCGCCAGCAAAATCATTATGCTACTCATGTTAACTCCTCAGCTTGTGGCGATCAGAATCAGGGCGACGATGATAAACAGCAGCGCGATAACCCGCCGTCCATCGATTTTACGTTTTGCCGAACCAAACAGACCGTAATGGTCAATCAGCAGGCTTTTGCATACCTGACCGGCCAGAATGCCGATCATCGTCATGGCGATACCGATAACCGGTACGGCAATGGTTAAGATGACGACGTAAATGGGCCCCAGTACGCCCCCGGTAAGCTGCCAGCCCGGTAAGGAGAAGAACGAGGGGCCCTGCCTGGGGCCAAACAGCAGCATCAGCAGAAAGGTTAGCGCGCTCCCGACGCTAAAAATGCTGAATGTGGCCCACAGGTCCCCTACCTGACCGGCAAGCGGCCCGAGTAGTCCGGCTTCCACGGATAACCCCATGCCGCCGGCAATCACAAGAAAAATAAGTAATAACTGCATCGTTGATATCCGATTATTGATTGGGTGGCTGAGCATAAAGCAGCGAAGTAATGTGAAAAACGATACAATCAGGGAAACACTTTTGCGGATATTGCATTAATGAGCGATGCGGGTAATGTAAATTTTCGGGCGCTACAGCTGTTTATCGCCGTCTATGACAGCCAGAGTTTCTCCGTGGTGGCGAGGCGGGAAGGCGTTTCGCCCTCGATGGTGTCGCGCGTCATTCACCAGCTTGAGGATGCGCTCGGCCAGCAGCTCTTTTATCGTAATACCCGGGCGGTGGTTCCCACCGAAGCGGGACGCCTGTTTGCCGAACATGCCAGAGAGCTCGGCGAACGGTTCAGCGTTGCCAGGCGCGACCTGCAGGACCGTCGTCTTGAGCCGGGTGGACTGGTGCGGATCAACGCCCCGGTCTATTTTGGCCAGCGCCATATCGCGCCGTGGCTGCCGGGGCTGACGCAGCGCTATCCACAGATGCAAATTGCGCTGGCGCTGACCGATGATTTTATCGATCCGCACCGCGAAGCGACCGACCTGATTTTCCGCATCGGCAGCCTGCCGGACTCCAGCGTTCATGCCAGAGTGCTGGGTATGCAGCATCACTATCTGGTTGCGGCTCCGGACTATCTGCAGCGCTGCGGCACGCCGGAGAAACCGGAAGATCTTCGCCATCACAGCACGCTGGTCTACAGCGGTTCAAATGGACCTAACCGCTGGCTGTTCCGCCTCGCGGAGGGAGAATGGGTTCACTATCCGCAAACGCCGCGGCTGGCATCAAATAACGCCGATGCGCTGCTGACCGCTGCGCTGGGAGGCATGGGGGTGGTGCTCTTTCCCGATTGGATGGTCAATGAAGCCATGGGGGCTGGAAGGCTGATTCAGCTGATGCCTCACTACAGCGCGGCGATCGGCAGCAGCCCCTCGCCGGTGTCGGCGATCTACCCTCACGCCCGTCATCCTTCGTTAAACGTACGTGCGGTAATAGACTATTTTATCGACGTTTTTGGTACGCCTTTATACTGGCAGCGCTAAGCCGTTTTACGCACTAAAATTGTCGTAACTCAAACAATCGGTCTTCGCTGGCGGGGATGATGTCTTAACGATTCCTTTACGCGTATGTTACGACTATTGTGGTTGAGTCAATACTGAACAATCAATCATTGAACAATGATATATGTTCGGTTTTTACAAAGGCATTGAACGGAAATAACTATTAAATCCGTAGACTCATTCAAATATCGCTTATTGGTAGCAGTGTATATCGTAATGGCATTCACAAAAGCAAACGGAGCCTGATATGAGCACGTCAAACGATCCTTCGAATACCCCGTCGGCAGGGAAATGCCCTTTCCACGCCGAGACGGCGACGCCCACCCAGAGCGCGGGCGGTGGCACCGGCAACCGCGACTGGTGGCCAAATCAACTACGGGTGGATCTGCTGAATCAGCACTCCAATCGTTCAAACCCGCTGGGCGAACACTTTAACTACCGCGAAGAGTTTAAGAAGCTCGACTACTCGGCCCTGAAGGCCGATCTGCGCGCCCTGCTCACCGATTCTCAGGAGTGGTGGCCAGCGGACTGGGGTAGCTATATCGGGCTGTTTATTCGTATGGCGTGGCACGGCGCCGGTACCTATCGTACCGTTGACGGGCGCGGCGGCGCGGGCCGCGGCCAGCAGCGTTTCGCACCGCTCAACTCCTGGCCGGATAACGTCAGCCTCGACAAAGCCCGTCGCCTGCTGTGGCCGGTAAAACAAAAATACGGGCAAAAAATCTCCTGGGCCGACCTCTATATGCTGGCAGGCAACGTGGCGCTGGAAAATGCCGGTTTCCGTACGTTTGGCTTCGGTGCCGGTCGTGAAGACGTTTGGGAACCGGATCTGGACGTCGACTGGGGTAACGAAACCGAATGGCTGGCCCATCGTCATCCGGAAAGCCTGAATCAGCAGGCCATCGGCGCGACCGAAATGGGGCTGATTTACGTCAACCCTGAAGGCCCCAACGCCAGCGGCGACCCGCTCTCCGCCGCCTCCGCGATTCGCGCGACCTTCGGCAATATGGCAATGAATGATGAAGAGATCGTCGCGCTGATCGCCGGCGGTCATACGCTGGGCAAAACCCACGGTTCCGCGGTGACCAGCCACGTTGGCGCAGAGCCGGAAGCGGCGCCGATTGAAGCGCAGGGACTCGGCTGGGCGAACAGCTACGGCAGCGGCGCGGGCGCCGACGCGATCACCTCCGGTCTGGAAGTGGTCTGGACGCAAACGCCGACCCAGTGGAGCAACTACTTCTTCGAAAACCTGTACAAATATGAGTGGGTGCAAACCCGCAGCCCGGCAGGCGCGATTCAGTTCGAAGCGAAAGATGCGCCGGAGATCATTCCTGACCCGTTTAATCCGGAGAAAAAACGCAAGCCGACCATGCTGGTCACCGACCTGACGCTGCGCTTCGACCCGGAGTTCGACAAGATTTCCCGCCGCTTCCTTAACGACCCGCAGGCCTTTAACGAAGCCTTTGCCCGCGCGTGGTTTAAACTTATCCACCGCGATATGGGGCCGAAGTCCCGCTACATGGGCCCGGAAGTGCCGAAAGAAGATCTGATCTGGCAAGATCCGCTACCGGCGGCGGTCCACACCCCAACCGCAGAGGATATCGCGACGCTGAAAACCGCCATTGCCGACGCCGGCCTTTCGGTCAGCGAGCTGGTTTCCGTGGCCTGGGCATCGGCCTCCACCTTCCGCGGCGGCGATAAACGCGGCGGCGCCAACGGCGCGCGTCTGGCGCTGGAACCGCAGAAATCCTGGCCGGTAAACGCCATCGCGTCCCGCGTGCTGCCGACCCTGCAGGGGATTCAGCAGGCATCCGGTAAAGCGTCGCTGGCCGATATTATCGTTCTGGCCGGCGTGGTGGGCATTGAGCAGGCTGCCGCGGCGGCGGGCGTTCAGGTTAGCGTTCCCTTCGCCCCTGGCCGCGTCGATGCGCGTCAGGATCAGACCGATGTGGAAGCGATGGATCTGCTGCAGCCGCTGGCCGATGGTTTCCGCAACTATCGTCGCGTTGGCGGCGGCATCTCTACCGAAACGCTGCTGATTGATAAAGCGCAGCAGTTAACGCTGACGGCGCCGGAAATGACGGTACTGGTGGGCGGTCTGCGCGTGCTGGGCGCGAACTTCGACGGCAGCCGACACGGCGTGTTCACCGACCGCGTGGGGGTGTTGAGCAATGATTTCTTCGCTAACCTGCTCGATATGGGGACCGTCTGGAAAGCCGCTGACGAGCACGCTGAGCTGTTTATCGGCCGCGACCGTAAAAGCGGCGAAGAGAAATATACCGCGACCCGCGTTGACCTGGTGTTTGGCTCCAACTCCGTCCTGCGCGCCCTGGCTGAAGTGTATGCCTGCAGCGATGCGCGGCAGAAGTTCGTGAATGACTTCGTTGCCGCATGGACCAAGGTGATGAACCTCGACCGCTTCGATCTGTAATCCTTTCCCCGGCAGAAATGCTAAACCCGGGCCAATGGCCCGGGCTCCTCTTATCTAATCCAGATTGTCAGCAGAATAATGATGGCCGCAATAATCGCCACCTGAATAAAGACTTTATCCAGCGATCCTCTGCGCATCGCGCCCCCTTTTTCAGAACAGGATTTGCCAGATAGCCAGCAACAGCACCAGCAGACCCACCAGGAAAAATATCAGCGCGATGAGGGTGTCCGGAGAACGATTCATCTCTGCGCCTCCTTATCATCAGAACCACTGACCAAAGCGTTTGATATAGAAACGCTTCATGCCCTGCGCGACCAGGCAGTAGCTGAGCAGCGTCGCGATCAGCCACGGGAAGTAGCTCAGCGGCAGCGGCTCCAGCCCGACCATCGCCCCCAGCGGCGAGAACGGAATGTAGATGCCCATCGCCATAATGACCGCGGTGGTGAGCAGCACCGGCAACGTCGCCCGACTCTGGATAAACGGAATTTTCTGCGTTCTCAGCATATGCACCACCAGCGTTTGCGACAGCAGCCCTTCAATAAACCACCCGGACTGGAACAGCGCTTGGGCTTCAACGTGATTCGCCGCAAACACGTACCACATCAGCGCGAAGGTGGTGATATCAAAAATGGACGACGTCGGGCCAATCCACAGCATAAAGCGGCCGATATTTTTCGCATCCCACTTGCGCGGCTTACGCAGGAATTCCTTATCCATCTTGTCCCACGGCAGCGAGAGCTGAGAGAGATCGTACATCAGGTTCTGGATCAGCAGATGAATCGCCAGCATCGGCAGAAACGGAATAAACGCGCTGGCCACCAGTACCGAGAAGACGTTGCCGAAGTTAGAGCTGGCGGTCATATTCAGGTACTTAATGATATTGCCAAAGGTCTCACGCCCTTTGATCACCCCTTCTTCCAGCACCATCAAATCCTTTTCCAGCAGGATGATATCGGATGCCTCTTTGGCGATATCCGCCGCGCTGTCGACGGAAATACCGACGTCCGCATCGCGCAGCGCCGGCGCATCGTTGATGCCATCGCCGAGGAAGCCGACGGTGTGGCCGTTTTTCTGCAGCGTTTTCAGGATGCGCGACTTCTGCAGCGGCGTCAGTTTGGCGAATACCGAACGCGTTTCCACTTCGCGCTCCAGTTCGTTATCCGTCATCGCTTCAATCTGTGCGCCGGTCAGGATACCGTGGGCATCAATCCCCACTTCCAGGCAAATACGCGCCGTGACCACCGGGTTATCGCCGGTCAACACTTTGACCGCCACGCCGTTATCGCGCAGCGCGGTAATCGCTTTTCCCGCGCTCTCCTTCGGCGGATCGAGGAAGGTCAGCATCCCTTCGACCGTCAGCCCCTGCTCATCCGCGGCGCACAGCGGGGTTGTCAGGGCGGAGTCATCCAGCTTGCGGGTCGCGACCAGCAGCACGCGGAAACCCTGGGCGTTGTAATCCTGCGTTTTGGCTAACAGCAGATCGCGGCGGGTTTCATCCAGCGCAACCACGCGGTCGCCTTCGCGCAGATGCGTGGCCACCATCAGCATCTCTTCGACCGCGCCTTTGCAGATCAGGCTTTTATCGCCGTGGCGGACATCTTCCACCGACACCGAGACCCGACGGCGGACAAAATCAAACGGCAGTTCATCAAGCTTTACGAAGCGCTCTTTGGTCGCTGGCGCAATCCGCCCCTCGCCAAAGCGCAGCACCGCCCGGTCCATCAGGTTGCGCGCCCCGCTCTGGCTGCTGCTGTTGAGCCACGCCAGCGTCAGCACCCGGTCGCTCTCGCTGCCGCTGACGTCAAGATGATGCTCAAGAATGATATTGTCCTGCGTCAGCGTGCCGGTTTTATCGGTGCACAGCACGTCCATGGCGCCAAAGTTCTGAATAGCGTTCAGCCGCTTGACGATCACTTTGCGCCGCGACATGGCGATAGCGCCTTTCGCCAGGTTTGAGCTGACGATCATCGGCAGCATTTCCGGCGTCAGGCCCACCGCGACCGCCAGGGCAAACAGCGATGCCTCAACCCAGTCTCCTTTGCTGAAGCCGTTAATCAGCAGCACAATCGGCACCATCACCAGCATAAAACGGATCAGCAGCCAGCTGACGCTGTTTACCCCACGGTCGAACGCCGTCTGGGTGCGCGTACCGACAATGGACTTCGCCAGCGAACCAAACCAGGTGCGGTTTCCGGTAGCCACCACCACCGCCTGCGCCCTGCCGCTGGTCACGTTGGTGCCCATCAGACAGATATTGCCCATCTCCAGCAGGCTTTTATCTTTGTTCGGCTCGGGAAGCCTGTCGCACCCTTTGCCGGACACGCTGGCCAGAACGTCATACTTTTCCACCGGCAGCGATTCGCCGCTAAGTATCGACTGGCTGACGAACAGGTCCCGGGACTCCAGCAGGCGGACATCCGCCGGAACCAGATCCCCCGCAGCCAGGAAGATGATGTCACCGGGCACCAGTTCCTCAATGGCAATCTCCTCCTGCGCTGGCCCCATGTTACCAGGACCGCGACGCAGTACCGTCGCCGTGGTGCGAACCATGGATTTCAGCGCCTGCGCCGCTTTGTTGGTGCGAAACTCCTGCCAGAAACGCAATAACCCGCTCAGGCTGACCATCGTGACGATAATGATAATCCCGGTCAGATCGGTCTCTTCGCCGTTACGCAGCGGTAGCCAGTAATCGGTCACGAAGCTGACGGCGGCCAGCGCCATCAGGACATAGATAAACGGGTTATTGAATGCCTGCAAAAGCTGGATTAGCGCCGGCGGCGCCTGCTCGTGCGCGACTTCATTGCGGCCATATTCATTCAGCCGTTCAAGGGCATCTTCGGTGGTGAGCCCCTGACGGCTGCTGTTGAGCCGCGCCAGCGTATGATCCGGGCTGTTAAATGCCTCGGTTTCAATGGCGAAGCTTTTTTTATGCTGCTTATCATTTTCTGACGCAGACCGGTTTATTTTCCGGTTTTCTATTTTCATGTCAGTCATGATTATTCCTCAAATTTAAGACGTCGTTATCCCTGCATAATTGACTTATGCATAATTCATTTTTACGTTATTAAACGCTTATTACTTTAATTGCCTGGGAATATCCATCATTCCCTCCTTAGATAAATCATTGCCAGAGTAGAATATCAGGGAGGCTAACTCCCCTCGACGCACCAGCGCACTGACGTAATGTTTTCGTCACCGCCAATTCTTGACATAATAAGATCTCGCGCTTTGCGGGAGTCGGTATTACCAACCAGTTCGATGCGGATTTCTTTATGTCCTTGTTCTTTTGCTGCTATCGACACCAGCCCCTGCAAGCTGAGCGTCATATCTTTACTGATATTAAGCAATAGCTGACGAATCGCGTTTTCATGTTCGCTATGACAGATAATATTCAGGACGTAGCATTTTTCTTCTTCTGTCGCGCCGGGGATCTGATTAATTCTCTGCGCCGCTTCGCGCAGTAGAATATTGGCGCACAGGATGATCAGCGTTGCCGCCGCCGCTTGCCAGAACTGGCCTAAGCCACACAGTACGCCAATCGCCGCAGAGCACCACAGGGTTGCCGCGGTATTCAGGCCGCGCACGTTCATGCCTTCCCGCATGATGACCCCGGCGCCGAGAAAACCAATTCCGGAAACCACCTGCGCGGCAATACGTCCCGGACTATCCGGCGATGTGGAGATAGAGCTCAGAATAAAAACCGCCGCGCCGGTGGCGACCAGCGCATTGGTGCGCAGGCCAGCCATCCGCTGACGCCACTGTCTTTCGGCGCCAATCAGCGCGCCCAACAGCATCGCGGCGAGTAAATTTGCGATATAAGGAAACATCAACATAGCTTCCTCCATTTTTGCTGGAAGAATTAACTACGTGCTTTATTAAGCACACGACAAATTGTCGCCAGAGAGGCGATTAACGTCGCGTTGACGGTGGAGGAAATAATGTATTTTTAAACATGAACATGACGATTATCCTCGCAGCCATGCTGCGTTATTTTTTATGGGATGCAATCGTCTGGATGAGGAGATTGCTGCCCGCCGGTTGGCAAGCAGCGCAGAAAAAATAGCGTCAGCTTGCCTTGATGTTTAAGTAAGGGTGACTGTCCAACATATTTCTCCTGTGTGAATTTGTGCTCATTATAGTCATTCAATTATTTGAGTAAAGTTAAAATCTCGCTTTAGTGACGATTTGTTTAGAATGACCTTAATGCGCTAAGCCTGCCCGTCAGGATTAACCCCGGCGCGAACCGGGGTTAATTCACTAGTCAAAGACGCCATTAATTATCGACGTCACGATCGCCGTACTCAGCGCGATCAGCACTAAATCCTGGCCCACCACGCGCCATTCATAGCCAGGATAGTAAGGCAGTTCGTTGAGCATCGATGCCGGAACCGCTTTTTTTGCAATCCCCGGAGGTAAGGGTTTACCGCGAGCCAGATTTTTGGCGATTCCCGGCGGCAGCGACTGATAGCCGGTTAAACCGTAGTTTACCGCCAGCGAACGCGCTCTGGAGAAGCTGATATCAGCGGAGACATGATCGGGTTTGCCGTAGTTTTTTCTCTGCCCCGGATTTCCTTCTTTATGACCCTGGTTGCCCTTATCAACGTTGTTTTTACCGCTATTGCCGTTGTTACCGTTATTGCCATGGTTACCGCTATTACCATGATTACCGCCGCCGTTGCCATTACCCGGGTTGGCGAAAACCGGCGTGGCCATCATTGACAGCGAAAGCGCCGCGGCCAGCGCTGCCTGTAGGACTTTCTTACTGGACATGATTTTTTCCTGAGTGGGAGTACTCGCTTTGAATGTAGGTGAATAACCTGAGCGCAACAATCTCTCGTTATCTTAAATTTATTTCAGGTCAAACTTGGCGGCCCGATGGTGAATTCCTTCACTCTGCGGCCGGGCCACAGGCGAAAACCAGCACACAACGCCAGCCAAACCACATTGGCATTATTTTATTCTGCAAATCTCTCTCCCCCGATGCGATTAAAAATTTAAAACCATTAACAATCAAATAACATTAGCAGGCAAACATTTTATCTGAGGAAAATAATAATATGTCTACCACCCAGGTTCTGGGCGACGCCGCGTTCGCCTCCCCAGGACATCCCCACTCCAGCCTGACCGCTCGCATCGATGCGCTCCCCGCCTCCGTTGGCCTGTGGTCTTTTATCACCCTCCTGGCGCTGGGCGGCTTCTTCGAGCTGTACGATCTTTTTCAGACCGGCTATATCAGCACCGGGCTGCTGGCAGAGGATATTTTCCATACCGGCGAGCAGGGTATCTTCGGTATCTCCGACCAGGCCGCCTTCGCGTCGTCCACCTTTATGGGGCTGTTTATTGGCGCCAGCCTGCTTGCGCCGCTGGCGGATAAGCTGGGCCGCCGCCTGACGTTTATGTTTGCCCTCGCCTGGTACGGCGTATTTTCGCTGATGATGGCCCTGCAAAGCAGCGCTGAAGGGGTTATCTTCTGCCGCTTTCTGGTCGGCGTCGGTCTCGGCATTGAGCTGGTGACCATCGACACCTATTTAAGCGAATGGGTGCCGACGCATCTGCGCAATAAAGCCTTCGCTTTCGCCTTCTTTATTCAGTTTTTATCGGTTCCCGCCGTGGCGCTGATGTCGTGGCTGCTGGTGCCGATTACCCTTTTCGGCCTGACCGGCTGGCGCTGGGTGATCATCTTCGGCGCGCTCTGTTCGCTGATTATCTGGGTTATCCGCAAGAAGCTGCCGGAGTCGGCGCGCTGGCTGGATGAAAAAGGCCGCCACGAGGAAGCCCATAAGGTGATGTGCGAAATGGAACAGCGCTGCGGCGTTTCTCCCTCGCCACGCCACCAGGTTGAGAGGCAGGATAACCCGCGCAGGCTGGGAAGCTTTAAAGCGATCTGGGCGCCGCAGTACCGCAAACGTACGATCATGCTGATGGTAATGAACTTCTTCCAGGCCATCGGCTTCTTTGGCTTCGGCAACTGGCTACCGGCCCTGCTTTCCGGCCAGGGGGCGAGCATCACCCACAGCCTGCTGTATGCGTTCTTTATTACCCTCGCCTATCCGATTGGCTGTCTGTTCTGCACCCGCTTCGTTCATCGTTTTGAAAACAAATGGCAAATTGTGCTTTCCGCGCTGATGACGGTGGTGTTTGGCACCCTGTTTGCCCTGCAGAACAGCCCGGTGCTGCTGGTGATCTGTGGGTTTATGATCACCTGGTCAAACGCCTGGCTGACCATTAGCTATCACGCCTACCAGGCCGAAGTTTTCCCGACCCACATTCGCGCGCGGGCGGTCGGCTTCTGCTACTCCTTTAGCCGGCTGTCGACGGCGATCACCAGCATTTTGATCGGCATTATTTTGCAATACGCCGGTACCCCTGGCGTGATTAGCTTTATCGTCGCCAGTATGCTGATGGTGATGCTGTCGGTGGGCATCTTTGGTCCGAAAACCCGCGGGATCAGCCTGGAGAATATTTGACGGTAGCCGCCGCCGGGTTAGCCGGCGTTGGCTTCGCTATTCTGGGGGAGAAACCCTGCCGCCCGTTTATCGATCGCGGTGAACTCCAGGAAGTCGCGCTGGAGCTGCCGCCGGCGCCGTTACAGCTCTCCGCCCTCTATCGGGAGCGCCACTTTATGCCCGCCAGAACGCGCGTCTGGCTTGAATTTATCCAGTCGCAGATGGCCAGCTAAGCGCCGTCAGCCGACTGGCGTTCGCTAAAAATCACCTGCGCATCGGCGAAGCATTTTTCCGCCAGCGACGACACCGGCTCTTTGTTGCGCATGATCAGCGCCAGCATCGAGTCGACCTCCGTCTCGGGGATCGGCCTGATTTCCAGATTATCGCTTAGCGCTTCGAGGCCGTTGTTCAGCGGCATAATCGCACAGCAGATCCCGGCCTGCACCGCCTGGATGATCTGAAACGTAGAGTCGCTTTCAAAAACGTATTTTGGCGCCAGCCCCTTGGCCTTAAAGCTCATCTCAATCGATTCACGGTAGTACATACCCTTGGTCAGAAAGCCCAGCGGCAGCGCGGCCAGGGTATCCCACTCAGGCGTCGCGTCGGCAAACTGATAATGACGCCTATCGTGCAGCAGCCCCATGCGGGTATTCGGCAGCCAGACCACGTTGAACAGTTGGCTATCGACGTGGTGCAGATAGCAGATCCCCAGATCCAGCTGGTTGCGGCTAACGCCGTCGATAATCTGTTCCGAGGTCATGGACAGCAGACTGAACTGCAGCTCCGGGTATTTATCCGCCAGCGGCTTGATCAGCTGCATCGGATTCAGGCTGGCTAAAGGCACCATCCCGACTCTTAGCTGGCCGACCATCTGCCCGCGACAGATAGCCGCCTCCGCCTCCAGCCCGTCGTGCGCCGCCAGCAGCGCTCGCGCCCAGGCCAGAATACGCTCGCCCTCTGGGGTAAACCCTTCAAACCGCTGCCCGCGCTGAATCAGCGTCAGATTAAGTTCTTCTTCAAGATTGCGGATACGCATCGATAGCGTGGGCTGGGTGATATGGCAGGCCGCCGCGGCCTGGCCGAAATGTCGTGTTCTGTCGAGCGCAATCAGGTACTTAAGCTGTTTAATATCCATTATCATCCACTGTTTGCGCAATCTGCTGGCAGCGCAGCAGGCAAAATGTTAGCTAAATGTTATGTTCTGCGTTGATGAAATTCAAGCGCCGGTCGACCGTTGCTCGTCCCGCGTGCCTGAGGCTACACTCATGCTATGCCCCGGCAGGAGAAACCGTTGAAAACTCGCCTTCATCACGTTCAGCAGCACCGGCTCACCATGCCGGGACTGGAAGCCATGTCGTTAGTCACGGAACAGAGTTTTCCGCGCCATTCCCACGACCAGTTCGGCATCGGGATTTTCACTCAGGGCGCGCAGCGTTCGTGGAGCCATCTGGGCAAAATTGAGGCCGCCGCCGGAAATATCATTATGGTTAATCCGGGGGAGATGCACGACGGTATCCCGCTGAATGGCCCGCGCAGCTGGCAGATGATCTATCTCGATCCCGAGCGGGTTGCCGCTGAATTTCAGGGGGCGATAAAGGCCGAAGATATTCTCCTGCGCCCGGTGGTCGAGGACCCGCAGCTGCGCGGACTGATGCTGCGGCTGTTTAGCGAGATTGTCGCCAGCGCCCCCGAGGATACCGCCGTAGAAGAGGCGCTACTGCTCTGCCTGATGCGGGTGAGCCGATACCATCTCTGCGCACGGCGGCCTGATAAAAGCGGTACCCCCTCCATCGCGCTGGCAAGGCAATATCTCGATGATGCCCCCGAAGAGAAAATCTCTCTCGAGGAGCTTGCTACCCTCTGCGGTCTCAGCCGCTTTCAGCTGATCCGCGGCTTCGCTCGCGAAACCGGCATCACGCCGCACGCTTATCTGGTACAGGCCCGCCTGCGCCTGGCGCGCCGCCTGCTCGCCGAAGGTCACTCCCCCGCCGATACCGCCTTCATGGCCGGCTTTGCCGATCAAAGCCATCTGACCCGCGCGTTTCAAAGGCAGTTCGCCATGACCCCAGGCAGCTATCAGGCGAGCCGCTAGCCGACGCTGTGCAATTTTGTTCAATACCGGCGCGCGGCTTTGCGAAATACTCAGGGCCTCGATTCTCTGCAACAGGAATGACATCATGGCGTTCATCACCCCTGAGTTTCTTTTGACTTCGCTGATTGTGGTCATCGCCCCCGGCACCGGGACGCTTTACACCATTGCCACCGGCCTGGCGGCGGGCAGAGGCATGAGTTTTGCCGCGGCCTTCGGCTGCACGCTGGGCATTATTCCGCATATGCTGGCGGCGATAACCGGGCTGGCGGCTATCCTCCACAGTACCCCCGGCGCCTTCGAGCTGGTGAAGTACGCCGGCGTCGCCTGGCTGCTGTACCTCGCATGGGCCACCCTGACCCAGCGCGGCAGCCTGAACGTGGAGGGCGTCGAGCAACGCAACCCGCGCCAGGTCATCAGCCACGCGATTCTGATTAATTTGCTTAACCCTAAGCTGCCGCTCTTCTTTCTCGCCTTTCTGCCGCAGTTTATCCAGCGCGGCTCGGCTTCGCCGATCGGGGAAATGCTGATCCTGAGCGCCGTTTTTATGCTGATGACGCTGCTGGTTTTTATGCTCTATGGCGCCTTTTCGGCGGCGATGCGCGGATACGTGCTGTCGCGTCCGCGGGTGTTACAGGGGCTGAGAGCCTGCTTTGCCGCCGGTTTTGTCGGGCTGGGGATTAAGCTGATTCTGGCGCAGAGGTAGCGATTTTGCCCACGACGCGACGATCGCCGCGGGCAAACGGCGCTTTAGCGAAGCCCCGCCAGCGCGCGGATCTCTTTCGAGCGCAGCGTTAAACGGACGGGCGCCGATTTATACGACGGCGTGCCGCTCTCTTTATCGAGATAATCCAGAGGGACCAGCACGTTGGCTTCGGGGTAATAAGCGGCAACGGTGCCCGGCGCGATGCTGTAGGCGACCAGCGTGATATCTTCCAACCGCTGATGGTGGCCCGGCAGCGCGGAGCTGATATCCACCCGATCGCCGTGTTCGAATCCCTGCTCAGCCATATCCTGCTCGTTCATAAACAACACGTCGCGACGGCCAAACACGCCGCGGTAGCGGTCGTCCATGGCGTAAATGGTGGTGTTGTACTGATCGTGGCTGCGCAGCGTCACCAGGCGCATCACGTCATGCCCTGCTACCTGCTGGTTTTCGTGCACCCCGTGAAAAACGGAAAACATCGCTTTGCCGGTCGGCGTCGGCCAGATACGCTCCGTCGGCGGCAGCGGCATGCGAAAACCGCCGGGATGGCGAATACGCTGGTTGTACTGGTCAAAGCCGGGAATGGTCTGCTCGATCAGATCGCGAATGCGATCGTAGTCGGCGACCAGCGACAGCCAGTCAACCTTGCTTTCCGGCAGCGTCGCCATGGCCATCGCCGCGACAATCGCCGGCTCCGATCGCAGCTCTGGCGAACCGGGTTTCAGCTTGCCCGACGACGCGTGCACCATCGACATCGAATCTTCCACGGTGATTGACTGGCGTCCCGTCTCCTGAATATCGAGTTCGGTTCGGCCAAGGCACGGCAGGATAAAGGTCTCATTGGCCACCAGAAGATGCGAGCGATTCAGCTTGGTGCCAATATGCACGCTCAGATCCAGCCCCCGCATCGCCGGAAAAGCCCGTTCGCTATCCGGCATAGCCACCGCGAAGTTCCCGCCAAGGCAGAGCAGCGCTTTCGATTCGCCGTCGATCATCGCCTGTAGCGCTTTTACCGCATCGTGACCATGTTCCTGCGGCGGCGTAAAACCAAACACCCGCTGCAGGTTGGCGAGAAACGGGGGGCTCGGCTTTTCAGTGATGCCGACGGTACGGTTGCCCTGTACGTTGGAGTGTCCGCGCAGCGGGCAGATCCCGGCCCCCGGCTTGCCGATATTCCCGCGCATCAGCAGCAGGTCGGCTATCAGGCGTACATTAGAGGTGCCCTTATTGTGCTGGGTGATGCCCATACCGTAGGTGATAATCGTGGCGTTAGATTTAGCGTAAGCCGCCGCTACCCGTTCAAGATCGCCGCGCGTCAGGCCGGACTCGCGTTCAATATCCGGCCACGGCGTCGCGTCCACATCCTGCGCAAAGTCGGTAAAGCCCAGCGTATGCTCATCGATAAACGCCCGATCCAGCACCTCGCCCTGCTCTGCTTCCAGCCGGAGCAGCGCCTTCGCGATACCCTTAAGCGCCGCCGCGTCGCCGCCCGCTTTGACCTGGAAATAGGTCGACGCGATGTTGGTTGAGCCGTAGGTCGCCATCTCAATGACGTTCTGCGGATCGGCGAAACGCTCCAGCGCCCGCTCTTTTAGCGGGTTGAAGACGATAATCGGCACCCCCCGGCGCGCCAGTTCGTGCAGCGTACCCATCATGCGCGGATGGTTGGTTCCGGGATTGTGGCCGATAGAGATAACCAGCTCGGTCTTATCAAAGTCATCGAGGGAGACCGTCCCTTTACCGATGCCGATGGACTGCGGCAGGCCGACGCTGGTCGACTCGTGGCACATATTGGAGCAGTCCGGAAAGTTGTTGGTGCCATATTCGCGGGCAAACAGCTGGAACAGGAAGGCCACTTCGTTAGAGGCGCGCCCGGAGGTATAAAACTCGACTTCATTGGGCTGCAGCGTACGGAGAATGGCGCCGATGCGGGTAAACGCCGCGTCCCATGAGACCGGACGCAGGGTATCGCTGGCCTTATCGTAGGCCAGGGGCTGGGTTAAGCGCCCGTAGCCTTCCAGCTCAAAATCGCTGCGCGCCAGCAGCGACGTCACGGTGTTAGCCGCGAGAAACTCAGCCGTGACCCGTTTACTGGTGGCTTCCCAGGTCACCGCTTTGGCGCCGTTTTCGCAGAACTGAAACGTCGATTTATGCTCTTTGTCGGGCCAGGCGCAGCCGGGACAATCAAAGCCATCCGGCTGATTGGTCCGCAGCAGCGTGGCGGGGGCATCGAGCGCATCCATTTGCGTACGAACGGCGATAGCGGTGGCTTTTAAGGCACCCCAGCCGCCCGCCGGACCATCATAGGGATGGACGCCGGGAACGACGCGTCTTCTGTTACTCATGTTCACTCCTGATGCGCTTTCGGCGGCGTATGGCAGGTGAAACGCCGCACGATCTCTTATCACCCGTTACCAGCCAGGATAACGGGCGTTTTTTGTTAACGAAAGCATAACAATCAGGGCGGTGACTGTATAATCAATGTTATCTATCACGCGTTAGATTTAACTTATTTAACGAATAATAAACATACAAAAATCAGGTCAGATTGTAGTGGCGATCCGGCGCCAGTTTCTCCGGTAATGGATGCTGGCCGGTCATATCCAGCAGGTTGCGCTCAATGGTGTTACACATCGCGTTCAGAGGCAAATCGTTGGCTGCGGTACCGAACGGGTCCTCCAGCTCTTCCGCCAGCGAATCCCACGACAGAAAGGTGTAGGAGATAAACACCGACACGAACGGCGTCATATAGTGAAGATCGCCGACCAGCGCAAACGGCAGCAGCGTACAGAACAGATACACGGTGCGCTGCAAAATGAGCGTGTAGGCAAAGGGCACCGGGGTGCTGGCGAGGCGCTCACAGCCGCCCAGGGCGTGCCCCAGCTCATCAAGCTTATTGTCCATCAGGCTGAAGGTGACATCGCCGATCTTCCCTTCTGCGCGCAGGCGCCCAAGCTCATCGCCTGCCAGCAGCAGAATGCGGTTGGTTGGCATCGAACTGGCGAGAATTTCCGCCACGCTTTGCGCCGGCAGCAGACGCGCTAAATCGGCGCTCGGATCCGTCTTGCGCAGCTGATGCTTCAGGCTCCAGCTAAACGCCACCAGGTAGCTCACCAGGCGTTGATGGGCTGCGCTTTCGGCCGGCAGGATATTCTTCAGCTGGCGCACCAGCGTTCTCTGGGCAATCAGCACCGTTCCCCACAAATTGCGCGCTTCAACAAAGCGGTTGTATCCGGCACTATTGCGAAAGCCAAGAAAAATGGCAATGGCGATCCCCAGCAGGCTAAACGGCGCGACGGTAAGATGGATACCCAGCTGTTCGTACCATTGATAGCTGATGATCGCGATAATCGACATCATCAGGTTAAGCAGCAGGCGAAAGACGATTTTTGACAGCACGGAGCCGTGCCAGTCAAACAAGCGAAGGAACCAGTGTTGTTCTGGCCGGATAATCATTGTTTTACTTCCTGAAGTTTCGAACGAATAATAGATACTTTCTATTATGCGATTGCCTTTTTATATTGTTTAAAAACACGACACGGCGTCAGCCGGCTATTTATCAGCGATGAAAGAATAGCCGCTGGATTATGGTCCTTTTTTATTTCACAGGCAATATTATCCGCAGGCTGACAAAGCCCTCAAGCGTTCAGGGGAATAACCTAAGCGATAATCGCGTCGCTATCCGCGCGGCAAGGGTCAATATGAATCATCATATGCAGCACGTTTTGGCTGTTTAGCACCCGCGCGCGGGCCAACAGCGCAATATCGTGCCCTTCCGCCACCGATAAATCTCCCGGCACCTCGATATGTACATCGACCAGGATCCCATCGCCGGCGCGTCGGGTTTTCAGGTCATGCAGCGCCACGACGCCGGGCGTTGCCAGAATAGTGGTGATTATCTGCTGCTCGCTGTCGCTATCCACTGACCGATCCATCAAGTCATGGAGGGCGTCATACGAAAAGGTATAGCCCATGCGGGTGACCAGCGCGCCGACGGCCAGCGCGGCCACCGGATCGAACCAGGCGAAGCCGGCCAGGTTACCGATGATGCCGACCGCGACCACCACCGACGACGCGGCATCCGAGCGGGCGTGCCAGGCGTTGGCAATCAGCATGGACGACTGAATTTGTTTAGCCGCCCTGAGCATATAGCGGAATAACATCTCTTTGGCGGTCAGCGCGGCGAGCGCCACCCACAGAGCGGTAATATGCACGCTCGGGATAGACGCCGGATGCAGCAGTTTGCCGCAGGCGGACCACAGCATACCCGCGCCAACCAGTAACAGCAGCGCGCCAATCACCAGTGAAGCGCCGTTTTCATAGCGCCGGTGTCCGTAGTGATGATCGCTATCCGAGGGTTTGCCGCTTTTTTTATTGGCCAACAGCACGACGAAATCAGCGACTAAATCGGAAAGAGAATGAATACCATCGGCAATTAATCCCTGCGAACCGGAAAAAACGCCCGCCAGAACCTGGGCGCTGGATAAAAAAAGATTGACCACCACGCTGACCAGCGTCGTTTTACGCGCAACCTGGGCGCGCTGACCATCGTCAGTCATTTTCGCCATGATGACTCCCCCGTAAAAAAAGAAATAACGTACGCGATTTGGCTTAATTTTTCCTGAATAATCCGCCGCCGTTAAGAGAATATTTACTTATTTTTATTGCTGTCAAATATATAAATGAGAATAGTTTGTTTTTAAAAAATATAGCCATAACAATAATAGCCATGGCTATATTTTTGGCGTAAAAACGCAGCCTGAATAATTAAAACTGATTCATCCGGCGCATTGCGCAATGATACGCGCCGTTACGCACCGACGCGCGCAGTACGCGGGCGACGCCGTGTACCGCAATTCGTGCGCTGTGCCGCTGCAGCGCACTCATCGGCAAATTGAGCATCGCCTGCGCCCACGGCGGCAGAAGGTCAATCCCGGCGCGCATCATCATTCGCCCGACGGGCTGACTCAGGCGCCCCGGCAGGCGGGTCGATAGCAGGACGTCGGCAACTTCCTGCGTTCGCTCATCGCAGCGCAGCGTTGGGCGCATATCCTGCAGGTAGTCGGCAACCTGACGCGGCGTTACCGGGATATCCCGAGCGCCAAGGCGGCGGGCAATTTCGGCGGCCTCCTGATAATACTGCTCCTGGCGGGCAGCGCTGACCACGGTCCGCTTGTAGCGCAGGTGCGAGGCCATAAAGCTGCTGCATTCGGCGACATGAACCCAGGTGAGCAGCGCCGGGTCGCTGGCCTGATAGGGCGTGCCGTCTTTATCCTTGCCGCTCACCCGCAGGTGGATCCCCTGCACTTTTGCGATCAGCCGTTCGGCGTCGGCGGTGGTACCAAAGGTGGTGGCGGAAATAAACTGGCTGGTACGGCGCAGGCGGCCAAAGATATCTTCGCGGAAATTTGAGTGATCCCAGACGCCCGCCAGTGCCAGAGGATGCAGCATCTGTAACAGCAGCGCGCTGACGCCGCCGCAGAGCATGGAGGTAAAATCGCCATGAACCTGCCAGATGGCCGACTGCGGACCAAATAGCCCCGGTTCGCCTTTGGGGTGTTCAAAATCGATCTCTTTTAGCGCCATGCCGGTTAAGCCCAGAACCTGAGCTTCAATCATTCCGCGTATGCTGGTCATTACCCACCTGCTCTGATCCGTGAGCGAGAAAGATAGCATTTATTAACGACGGGGGCATTTGCCAACGATGGCTTTTAGGGCAGGAGCGCCCGCCGATAGCGGGCGCCAGTGAGCTTATGGATTGAGCTGGTAGTCGAGGCTTATCTCCGCGTTCAGCACCTGCGACACCGGGCAACCGGCTTTGGCTTTTTGAATGATGCCGTCAAACGCATCGGCCTCAATGCCTGGCAGCACAATTTTACTCTGCAGCGCGATTTGGGTGATGGCGAAGCCGCCGCCGGACTTATCCAGCGTCACCACCGCCACGGTATCAATGGAGGTGGCGGTGTAGCCCTCTTCGCTCAGCATCAGCGAGAGCGCCATGGAGAAACAGGCGGCATGGGCGGCCCCGATAAGCTCTTCCGGGTTGGTGCCCTTGACGCCTTCGAAACGGGTGTTAAAACCATAAGGCTGCTGGTTCAGCGCGCCGCTCTCGGTCGAGACGGTTCCTTTTCCGCTTTTCAGATCCCCTTCCCAATGCGCCTGACCTTTCTTATGGATTGCCATAATATCGCTCCTTTTTTGATATGAAAGGGTTAAGTATAGAACCCCCTAAGGCATTTGGGCGGCGCGCGGCGTTTTTCAGATCAATCCGTCGGGATATTTTTACTCATATTAACGCCGGTAACGCGGAAACCCGCGGCGTCGTAGAGATGGCGCGCGCGCTGATTATCCCCGGCGACGCGCAGTTTAATTTGGCCGATCCCCTGGCTTTTCAGCGCATGCTCAAAAGCCGCCATCGCTTGTTTACCCAGGCCCTGTCCCTGAAACGCCGGATAAATATAAAAATCGCAGATAAAGGCGGAGCGCATTTCTTCGTCAGGCTTGTACCAGAGATAGCCGACCCGCTTTTCCGCGCCGTCACTGTCATCGAATAAGCAGCATAAAACCTGGCCGCGAGTATTGACGCCGTCGGGCAGATCCGCGGCGATTTCGCGCTGTGCCTGGGCTAACGCGGCCGCCGGCGAGAGCGCGTAATTGGCGGAGATTTCCGCCGCGTAGTCGGGGATAAAGTAGTCGAGATACGCCGGGTACTCCGTAGCGCGCATTGGGCGAAGCACTATCATTAAAGGGTTCCTTTTATATCGTGAGTTTGCGCCAGTTTCTGCTGAATCTCACCGAGAAACAGCGGCAGCGCGCTTGGCTGATAGTCCCGTGAAAGGTAAATACCATATACGCTTAGCGCTTTTGGCCGCCAGGCCGGTAAAACCTGTTTCAGCGCCCCGCTGTTGAGCGCCCGCTGCGCCTCCAGCTCCGGCAGCATCGCGATGCCGCAGCCGGCGACCGCCGCCTCCATCAGCAGCGAGGAGATCCCGGCGCTAAGGTTGCCGGAAACCGCCACCGCCACGTTTTCGCCGCTGGCGTCGCTAAACTGCCAGGTCTGGCTGGCAAAATGGCTGTAATGCAGGCAGTTGTGACGAGTGAGATCTTCCGGCGTTTGCAGCGGACCGTTCTGCTGAAGCCAGCGCGGCGACGCGCACAGCACCGAACGACACACGCCAAGGCGGCGGGCGATAGCCCCGGGCTCCGGATTGTCGGTGATCCGAATCGCCACGTCGATCCGTTCGCCGATCAGGCTGACCGGGTGATTATTGATATCCAGCTCAAGGCGCAGCTGCGGATAACGGGCGAGAAAATCGGGTAGCAGCGGCGAAATCAGCTGCATCGCCGTAAAGTGAGCGCAGGCGACGCGCAGCGTCCCGCTGGGGATCGCACGCTCGCTTTGCCCGGCGATCTCATCCGACAGCTGCGTCAGGGTGCGCGTTTTTTGCAGCACCTTTTCCCCCGCAGCCGTGAGCGTCAGTTTGCGGGTTGAGCGATGGACCAGCCGGGTTCCCGCCCACTGCTCCATCTGTTCCAGATAGCGGCTGACCATCGGACGCGACATCCCCAGCGCGCGGGCGGCGGCGCTTAAGCTCCCCAGTTCACAAATGCGCATATACACCTGCGCGGCAATAACCCGATCCATAACTGATTTCCATCTGCACGTTTTATGAAACTCAGCATCTCTTTTTTCAGGAATTTTCGCAAATCATGAAATCCGTACAATAGCGCCTATTCACCTGACCAAGAGAAAACGAATATGAAATTATCTGCCCTTGCTATCGCGACCACGCTGTTCAGCACGTCAGTTCTGGCCGCGCCCCTAACGCTGCAAACCTACAACCCGCAGGAGAACGGCATCTTCGCGGTTAACTCCACCCTCGCCTCCGGCCCGCATGAAGCGGTGCTGTTTGACGCTCAATTCAGCGTCAAAGATGGCGAGAAGCTGGTTGAAATGATTAAGAAAAGCGGTAAAAAACTGACCCGCATCGTGATTACCTCCGGCGATCCGGACTTCTATTTCGGCCTCGAGCCGCTGGTAAAGGCTTTCCCGGATGTCAACGTGGTGGCGACCGCGGAAGTGGTTAAACACATTAACGCAACCAAAGCGGCCAAACTGGCCTACTGGGGCCCGCAGATGAAGGACGGCGCGCCGAAGCAGGTTTACGTCCCGCAAGCGCTGACGGCAAACACCTTCACCATCGACGGCGAAAAGGTTGAGATCCGCCAGCCGCAAAATTATGCCGCCTATGTCTGGATCCCGGCGAATAAAACCATTCTTGGCGGGACCGGCGTGGCGTGGGGCATGCACGTCTGGACGGCGGATACCCAGAGCGTCGAAAGCCGCCAGCAGTGGATAAGTACGCTCGACGAGATGGCCGCGTTGCATCCGCAGCAGGTGATCCCCGGCCATTACCTGGGGACTCCGCCCGCAGGCGACCGCGCGATTACCTTTACCCGCGATTATCTAACCCAGTTCGAGCAGGCGCTCAACGCGCACAAAGACTCCGCCGGCGTTATCAAGGCGATGAAACAGCGCTGGCCGGGACTCGCGGAAGAGAGTTCGCTGGAACTGAGCGCCAAAGTGAATACCGGCGAAATGAAGTGGTAAGACTGGCTAACGTGCGGGCCTTTCTGCCGGATGGCGGGTGACCTCCTGCCCGGCCGACGAACCGGGGTCCGCTAAAAAGACTGTTCTTAATCTGCCGACTCAACGTTGCTAAACCCGGCAAAATGGGCCACGATGATTATCGCCGCGCTAAAAATGCGCGGCGTACTTAAGGGTTAAATTTCGTCCGACACCCGTCGGGCTTGTCCTTGAAACCGACACAGGATAAAGGAGTAAGAATGAAATCGAACCAACAGGCACGTCATCTTCTTGGTCTGAACTACAAGCTTTCTCAGCAGAAAAAAGTGCTGCTGGAAGGCGATGCGGAAACCACGGTTAACCATGTTCGCGCCACCGGCCGCAAGCGCCGCGGTGGCTAACTTTTCAGCTGAATGATGATAAAAACACCGTCCTCTCCCCGGGATGGTGTTTTTTTAAGACTATCGGCCTCATGTTTACCCTCCTTTGATGTCTTCTGCTTTATACTCTGCCCGCTGCCATTCCCTGCCAGCCCCCCGCCTGTCGCCGCGCCCGGGCTGAAGCGATTATCAAGGAGTTAGTGCGATGCAATTCACTCATAAGAAAAACCGCTCTCTATACATCCCTTACGCCGGCCCCGTGCTGCTTGAATTTCCGCTGCTCAACAAAGGCAGCGCCTTCAGCATGGAAGAGCGCAGCAGCTTCAACCTGCTGGGCCTGCTGCCGGAAGTGGTCGAAACCATCGAAGAACAGGCCGAACGCGCGTGGATCCAGTACCAGGGATTTAAAACCGAGATCGACAAGCACATCTACCTGCGCAATATCCAGGATACCAACGAAACGCTGTTCTACCGCCTGGTCGGCAACCACCTCGACGAAATGATGCCGGTTATCTACACCCCGACCGTCGGCGCCGCCTGTGAACGCTTCTCTGAGATCTATCGTCGCGCCCGCGGCGTGTTTATCTCTTATCAGAACCGCAATAACCTCGACGATATTCTGCAAAACGTACCGAACCACAACGTTAAGGTTATCGTGATGACCGACGGCGAACGTATTCTCGGCCTCGGTGACCAGGGTATCGGCGGGATGGGCATTCCTATCGGCAAACTGTCGCTGTATACCACCTGCGGCGGTATCAGCCCGGCCTACACGCTGCCGGTGGTGCTGGACGTCGGTACCAACAACCAGCAGCTGCTGGACGATCCGCTGTATATGGGCTGGCGCCACCCGCGCATCACCGACGACGAGTACTATCAGTTTGTCGACGACGTTATCCAGGCGATTAAAGCCCGCTGGCCGGACGTACTGCTGCAGTTCGAAGACTTCGCGCAGAAAAACGCCATGCCCCTGCTCAACCGCTATCGCCACGAAGTGTGCTCCTTTAACGATGATATCCAGGGCACCGCTTCGGTCACCGTCGGTACGCTGATCGCCGCCAGCCGCGGCGCGGGCAGCCAGCTGAGCGAGCAGAAAATTGTCTTCCTCGGCGCCGGCTCCGCGGGCTGCGGTATCGCAGAGCAGATCGTCGCGCAAATCCAGCGCGAAGGGTTAAGCGAAGAGGAAGCCCGTAAACGCGTCTTTATGGTTGACCGTTTCGGTCTGCTGACCGACGCCATGCCGAACCTGCTGCCGTTCCAGAGCAAACTGGTGCAAAAGCGTGAGCATCTGCAAACGTGGGACACCACGAATGATGTGCTGTCGCTGCTCGACGTGGTGCGCAACGTCAAACCGGATATCCTGATCGGCGTTTCCGGGCAGCCGGGGCTGTTCACCGAAGAGATTATCCGCGAGATGCACAAGCACTGCCCGCGGCCAATCGTGATGCCGCTCTCCAACCCGACCTCCCGGGTGGAAGCCACGCCGCAGAATATCCTCAGCTGGACCGACGGCGCGGCGCTGGTCGCCACCGGCAGCCCGTTTGCCCCGGTCACCCTCAAAGGCAAACAGTACGTTATCGCCCAGTGCAATAACTCCTATATCTTCCCGGGAATTGGCCTCGGCGTTATCGCTTCGGGCGCATCGCGCGTGACCGATGAGATGCTGATGGCCGCCAGCGAAACCCTGGCGAAACATTCGCCGCTGGTGAATAACGGTGAAGGCCCGGTTCTGCCGGAGCTGAAGGATATTCAGAGCGTTTCGCGCGCTATCGCGTTTGCGGTGGGTAAAATCGCCCAGGAACAGGGCGTGGCGGTGAAAACCTCCGCCGAAGCGTTGCTGCAGGCGATCGCCGATAACTTCTGGCAGCCGGAGTACCGGAACTACCGCCGCACGTCGATTTAACCGGTAGATGAGTCATACAGGGGGCCTGCTTTGCAGGCCTTTTTTTATTCTCATCTGGTCAAAACCGCTTTCTCCCTCTACACTGCCAGCACCCATCAACTCACTGAATAAAAAAGGAGGATCCCATGTCGTACTGTGAAATGTTTTTTTCACGTGCATTTGGCGATCGCACCTGCTCAAGCGTTATCGGTATCGTGCTGCGATAACTTCAGCTTGAGCGAAGAAACCATAGACTAACTCCCTTCCCTCGGGCTTACCGGGTTATCGTCAGCGATGTTTGACGAGGCATTCACATGCCTGTAACTCTTGAGTAAGTTCACAATGAGCACATTACTAACTGCACAATCTCTTCATGTTGATACGGCGTTTGGCCCGCTGTTCACAAACCTCTCCTTTACCCTGAAAAAAGGCGACCGTATTGGCCTGATTGGCTATAACGGCTGCGGAAAAAGTACCCTGCTACAGGTGCTGGACGGCACCATCGTGCCCAGTTCGGGCAGCGTGGCGCTGGCCAGTCACTGTCTGATGGCGCGTGTGGAACAGCATCTACCCGATGCGCTGTTAGCGCAGCCCCTGCTGCAGGTGGTACTGGCGAAACTTCCCGCCCCTGAGCGTGAGAGTCAGCGCTGGCAAGCGGAGAGGCTATTGGCAGAGATGGGCTTTACGCCAGATGAGGCCGCGCAGCGGGCGTCAACCCTGAGCGGCGGTCAGCATACCCGGCTACTGCTTGCCAGGGCGCTGATTCAGCAGCCGGATCTCCTGCTGCTGGATGAGCCGGGAAACCACCTCGACCTGCCGACCCTCCTGTGGCTGGAAAGCTTCCTGCAAACCTGGCAGGGGAGCTTCGTTCTGGTGTCGCATGATAATATCTTATTGGATGCTGTAACTAATTCCAGTTGGATCCTGCGCGACAGAACGCTGCACGCCTTCTCCCTGCCCTGCAGCGCCGCCCGCCGGGCGCTGGAAGAGCAGGACGCCAGCGATGCGCAGCGCCATAAAGCCGAGCAAAAGGAGATCGACCGGGTCGCCGCCAGCGCCAAACGGCTGGCTATCTGGGGTCGGACCTATGACAACGAAGATCTCTCCCGCAAAGCCAAGCAGATGGAGAAGCAGGTTCAACGCCTGAAGGAGAGCCAAACCGAGCTGACCATGGGCACCCCCTGGCGGCTGGCGCTCCACGGCGACATGCTGCGGGCTGACCGACTGCTGGAGATGGAACAGCTCCCCGTTCCCCCCGCGCCCGGTCTGCCGGCCCTGTTTACCGCGGGCCTGGCTCGCCTGAAAAGCGGCGATCGGGTGGCGGTGATGGGCCGTAACGGCGGCGGCAAGTCTTCGCTGCTGCGTCTGCTGTGGCGGCAAATGCAGCAGGAAACGGCGGAGAGCGGTTTGCGCCTGCATCCGCGGCTGAAGCCGGGTTATTACGACCAGACCCTGCATCAGCTGGCGGATGACGATACCCTTCTCGACGCGCTGGAGCCCTTTGAACCAGGCCCGGATGCGCGCAGGCGGGCGCTGATTTCCGCCGGATTCAGCTGGCCGCGTCACGGGCAAAAGGTCGCCACCTTAAGCGGCGGCGAGCGTTCGCGCCTGCTGTTCGTCGGCCTCTCTCTGGCGCGCTATAGCCTGCTGCTGCTGGATGAGCCTACCAACCATTTAGATATAGATGGCAAAACGGCGCTGGCGGCTACGCTGAGCGACTATCCCGGCGGCCTGCTGCTGGTGAGCCACGATCGCGAGCTCATTAACCGCAGCTGCAATCGCTTCTGGCTTATCGACGAGCGCGGGCTGAGCGAATGGCACAGCAGCGAAGAGGTGTATGAGATTTTGCGCACCGCCGTTCGTCGTCCGGCGACGCAGGCCGTGATGGTGAACAGTAGCGAACCGGAGGAGGACCAGGATGCGCTGCTGGAGCGGTTAGTCACGCTTGAGCAGCTGCTGGCCGACGATCTGGCGCGCAAGCCAAAACATCAAAAACCGCAGCTGCAGGCGCAGTGGCGTAAGGAGATAACAACGATTGCGACGTTATTAGGCTAACAGGCGCTCTCCCGGCGCGGCGATCCGCGCCGGGAGATTATTCCGCGCCGGCAGGCGAACTGGGTTTGACCCGACTAAACTGCTGCTCGGTCATCATCCGCCCCCACTGGTCCCCCTGCCACGCTTTATCCAGCGTAAAGCCGAAGGATTCATACAGCCTGCGGGCGGCGTTCAGCCCGCTGAAGGTCCACAGCCGCACCGCGGCGAAGTTCTGGCTATCGCAAAAGGCCATCGCTTCATTCAGCAGACGTCGGCCAACACCGCTTCCCCGGCAGCTATCGTCGAGGATAAACCAGCGCAGATGCGCTTCATTATTACCAAGATCCTCGCCGTCAATCGCCACCGATCCGACAATCTGCCCACCCTGAACGGCAAGCCAAACCCGGTTGCACGGTTTCTCAAGACGACCGGAAAACTCCGCCAGCCCGCTGGCCACTTTGCTCTCGAAAAAGTGACCAAATTCATAATGCTTCGCATAGTACTCGCCGTGCATCTGCGTAATGCGGCCAATCATTCCCGGACGATAGCCGGTAACGATATCAATCCTGGCGGTTAAGTCGATCATTTTATCTCCTCGTCAGAGCCAAGGGAGGCAATGGCCTCCCTTGGTACCCCTTGTCATCAGGCACAACAACGATCGTTCCATGAATCACGATAGACAATATTACCCTCCGTATACTTCCATGTAATTGCTTCATAACGCAATTCAAGCGTTTCAAGGTGAGTACTACTCATACCGTTAGGAGACAGGAATGGTGCGACCGTTGTGAATTTGACGTTTTCAAGAATGATATTGAAATACTCGGCCTCGATGCCCGATTCCAGAATGCGGTACATCTTAATTGTAGCCTTTTTCATGGTCCGGCCTTCACAGACCGCGCGGTACAGAAGTGGTGTTGTCTGATCAAATTCTTTCACTATCGTTATAGGGCGGTGAACGCGTGTACCTGTAAGTTTTCCCCAGCTCGGGTCAACCGGAATAGTGACACCGTGAGAGAATGATTTTAATTCGATTGAACCCAGGCGAAGTGGCATTAGGCAACTGCCAACAATCGGCGAACCATTTTCATCTTCGAGCCATAAATGTGCGGGTGTAGACATAGCATTTCCTTATAAATAAATTTCAAACAATGCTAAATTTTGATGTTTTGATGATTACCATTTCACGTATCGATAAAAAACAACGATCACAAAAATGCAGAATATGGGGACAGGCCATATTGGTCCATCAGGGAAAATTTGAAAAAGGACAATTGCAAATAAAAGTGTCAATAAGGCAGGACCGTACATCGATATCAATGACCTGAATATCCGTCTGAAAAACCTTTTAATAAGACTCATCATGATTATCGAATCATCCTGGTGATGATGTCTGCAATCTCACCATCCGATACCCATTGTGCATTAAACGCCTCAGCTCGTTCAAACAATGGCTCTATCAGGAAGTACATCATTTCCAGCTCTTGTGCATATAGCGCCGAGTAGTACGCTGGACAAGTAATATGAAGACGACGCGCACTATCTGCCGCTTTCTGCACAACGCCATATAAACCAATAACCCCAACAACACCTCCCGCTCTTCTCCCTGCCAGTGCACTGAGTTCAAGGCTTAAATTCATGCCTGCAGCGACAAATGATGCTGTTGCTAAAGCAAATCCTGTATTTGTGAGTGAACTTGCGGCAATATGAATATTTACTGCCATTAACAGTTGTTTGATGTGCTCTAGTTGATCGGACGTTTTGTATCGGAATACTTCTTCAAAGTAAATCCTAAGCATTTCATACACAACATCTCCATGTCTTATAATATGATAAACGCCTTTAGTAAATCGGATATCTTCGGACTTTTGTTTCTGGCATACGTCCTGATATTCATCAGTAAAGCAGGATGTATAATACAGCACACGCGTTGCGCCTGCACCGATCCTTTCAATCTGATTTGATACGTCTTTTCCTACATCCTTTAATGCGTGGTCGAGTTTTAACGCAAGAATTTTATTAGCCTGCAAATAACTTATAACTTCATTTCTGTAGTACATAGCCGCTCCTTGCTTATTTCATTAAATCCGGTTAACCATTATTTCCCACGAGAAAGCGTCCGATAGACCGTGGGGCGGGAGACGGAGAATAATTCAGCCAAGTACTCGCCGCTTCCGCGCATCATGCAAAGCTCTTTCTGCTGTTTATCTGACAGCTTCGGCTGCTTCCCCCGCAGTTTTCCTTTAGCCCGGGCGATGGCCATCTCTTCGCGCGTGCGAAGACGTATCAGGTCGCCTTCAAACTCGGCAAACGTCGCCAGCACATTAAAGAACATCTTACCCATCGGATCTGCAGGGTCGTAGAGGCTGTTGCCCAGCGCCAGCTTCACGCCACGGGCCTGAAGGGCATCAGCAATATCTCTTGCATCCGGAACTGAACGGGCCAGCCTGTCCAGTTTCGGTACGACCAGCGTGTCTCCCTGGCGAACTGCCGCCTGAGCCAGATCCTGGCGGTCAGTTGAACATCGGGCATAGCCAATGCGTATTTCTGTCATAAATATGTACGTATAAGGGCCGTGAAAGAGATTTATATCGTACCAGTGATATGAGACAACGTCAGCAGTGAGATTGACCTGGACTTATTACCCGTGAAAAAAGCAATTTCGAGCGCATCGTCGCCACGCTGGGGCTGAAGAAAAGGACGCAGGGTAACGGAAATTTCGGCGGTTCCGGCGTAGTCCCCCGTATTACCTCACTCTGCGGATAATAGGGCGAAGAAAAAGCGACAGGCACCGGGCGATGCCTGTTTTTCCGCTTATTGCGGATTTTTCTCTTTCCAGGCATCCCATGCCGCTTTAATTTCCTGCTTCGCGGCGGCGGCATCGTTAAAGCCGTTCAGCTCCACTTTTTTACGCCCTTCCGGCAGCTGTTTGTAAACGCGGAAGAAAGCCTGCAAACGCTCCTGCTCGATTTTCGGCAGATCGCCGATGGTGTTGATGTCATCGTAGGTTGGGTCGATTTTGCTTGCCGGAACGGCAATGATTTTGTCGTCCTTCTCGCCGCCATCAATCATCTTGAGCACGCCAATCGCGCGCAGCTTAATCAGCGTTCCCGGCGCCATCGGCGCGCGGGTATAAAACACCACGTCCAGCGGATCGCCATCCCCTGCCAGGGATTGCGTCAGCGAACCGTAGTTAGCCGGATAGACCACCGGCATTGACTGGAAACGATCGGCGATCAAAAAGCCGGTTTTGGCGTCGGTTTCATATTTGATAATGCCGCCCGCGGGAATTTCGGTCACGGCATAAAACTCTTCAGGGTTGTTTTTCGGCTGCGGGAAATCCAGTACGTTCTGCGCCTGAACGGTAGCGGAAAGCAGAAGGCCTGAGGCAAGGAGTGTTTTTACCAGATGCATTGTCGTGTCGCTCTATCGTTATAAGAAATTGAAAAACAGAACGATAGAGGCCGCAAATGAAGCGTGTATGACGTAACGATGACAGTAATGTGACGCGAATTTCATTAATAAATCTGATTAAAAAATCGGCGCACCAAGCTCACCCCGGCAAGGAATATCTATTATTTCCTTGATTTAATGAAGATTTAAGCTAAACCTTAGCATGCGTAAAAAACAAAATTGTGTTAATACGCTTATGTTCAATAAGGAGAACAGAATGAAAGCTGCTGTCGTCACGCAAGATCATCAGGTCAATGTTACGGAAAAAACGCTTCGTCCCCTGCAACATGGCGAAGCCCTTTTAAAAATGGATTGCTGCGGCGTATGTCATACCGACCTGCACGTTAAGAACGGCGACTTTGGCGATAAAACCGGGGTCATTCTGGGCCATGAAGGCGTGGGCGTTGTGCAGCAGGTCGGCCCCGGCGTTCATTCTCTGAAGCCGGGCGATCGCGCCAGCGTGGCGTGGTTCTTCGAAGGCTGCGGGCATTGTGAATATTGTAACAGCGGCAACGAAACGCTGTGTCGCTCGGTGAAAAATGCCGGCTATACCGTGGATGGCGGTATGGCGGAAGAGTGTATCGTCATGGCCGATTATGCGGTCAAAGTGCCGGACGGGCTCTTTTCTGCGGCGGCCAGCAGCATCACCTGCGCGGGCGTCACCACCTATAAAGCGGTCAAAGTCTCACATATCAAACCCGGCCAGTGGATTGCCATTTATGGCCTCGGCGGCCTCGGCAATCTGGCGCTGCAGTATGCCAAAAACGTGTTTAACGCCAAAGTCATCGCCCTTGACGTTAATGATGAACAGCTGAAGCTGGCCGCGGAAATGGGCGCGGACCTGACCATCAACTCCCGCAGCGAAGACGCAGCCAAAATTATTCATGAGAAAACCGGCGGCGCGCATGCCGCGGTGGTAACCGCCGTCGCCAAAGCGGCGTTTAACTCAGCGGTGGATGCGGTTCGCGCGGGTGGACGCGTGGTGGCGGTAGGCCTGCCTCCGGAAGCGATGAGCCTGGACATTCCGCGTCTGGTCCTCGACGGTATCGAAGTGGTGGGTTCGCTGGTCGGTACCCGTCAGGACCTGACCGAAGCCTTCCAGTTTGCCGCGGAAGGGAAAGTCGTACCGAAAGTGACCCTGCGTCCGCTGGGCGATATCAACGCCATCTTCAAAGAGATGGAACAGGGACAGATTCGCGGCCGTATGGTCATTGATTTCCGCCGCTAATCTTCGGACCTCTCCCGCTACGGGAGAGGTTTAATTGTCCCTTTACACGCACGGCCCCGTTGCGCAACCGTACATCATCACCAGCGGAAATAGCGGCACCAGCGGAATCAGGGCGATCTCTCCCAGAGGGCTAATGGTCTGCGTTTTATCGTTAATTGACACGACGACGGGTCTGGCAAGGCGATAAGCGTCATCCAGCTCATTGGGATCAACGGTTGACCAGAAACCGGTCGCTTTAAACAGTACGCCAAGATGGTCGTTGTCCAGCGCGGTCGCGTGATACTGGCTGGTTAACAGACTTAGCTGACTGGCATCCAGTCTGCGCTTGTCGAGCACCACCAGATATTCCGCAACAACCTCATGCTGTTTCACGACAAAATTCACCCGTACGCCGGATGCGACCTTATTGAAGCGTTCGTAGAAAGTATTATAACGCTGGTACTCCTGCGGCACCCCTTTACGGAAGAATCGATAGCTGTATTTGTTTGAATTGGCAATGATGCCTGACTCAATAGGTTTAACCTTAATAATGGTATCGGTAGAGGGCAAATTGGGTGCGCTGGTACAGCCCGCCAGCACCGTCATCGCCAACATCAGTAAATACTTCAGCATCGTCGCTATCCCTTTATTACGCTGACTATCTCTCAGTCATTAAATTATCCAGTATGAGTTTCAGCTGAAAGGCATGTAAATACCAGCCCCTAAAAATCGAGCCGGGTATAAATGCTTTTTATGCAAATGCTTAGCGCAAATCCTTACTTCCTTTGTTAAAACGCGCGCCCGATGATGGCCAAACAAGAGATAACAAAGGAATTCACCATGCACACCCGTTTTCGCCTGCCCGCGCTGGCGGCATTTTTTTTGAGCGGCGCGTTTTCCGCGTGGGCCGCCGACGCGCCGGTTAAAGGCGGCACGTTAATTTATCTGGAGCAGCAGCCGCATACCAATCTTTATCCCCCGGCCGGAGGCTTTTACCCTAACGGCGGTATTCTTAATCAAATAACCGATAAGCTGACCTGGCAAAATCCAAAAACCTTACAAGTCGAACCGTGGATTGCCGAAAGCTGGAGCGCCAACGCGGATAAAACCGAATATACCTTTAAGATTCGCCCTGGCGTCACCTTTTCTGATGGCACCCCGCTTGACGCCAATGCGGTTGCCAAAAACTTTGATACCTACGGTCTCGGTAATAAAGCGCACCGCCTGCCGGTGTCCGAGGTGATTAATAACTACGATCGCAGCGAAGTCATCGATCCGCTGACGGTTAAGTTCTACTTTAAAAAGCCCTCGCCGGGATTTCTGCAGGGCACCGCGACCATCGGCTCCGGGCTGGTTTCCCTGAGCACCCTGGCGCGAAATTTTGAAGAGCTGGGCGACGCCCGCCATATTATTGGCTCCGGGCCTTTTACGGTTAAAGATGAAAAGCCGGGACGTGAACTCGCTCTGGTCGCACGTCAGGATTATCAATGGGGGCCGAAAAGCCTCGCCCAGCAGGGGCCAGCGAATCTCGACGGCATAACCTATATCGTCACCCCGGAAGATGGCGTACGCGTTGGCGCGCTGCTGGCAGGCCAGGCCGATTTTATTCGCCAGGTGCAGGCCTATGATGAAAAGCAGGCAACCGATCGGGGCTTTAAAATCTATGCCGCCCCGACGCGCGGCGTTAACGACAGCCTGAGCTTCCGCCCGGATAATCCGCTGGTTGCCGACCTGCGCGTTCGTCAGGCGCTGCTGCACGCCACCGACGCCAGACAGGTGGTTGAAACCCTGTTCTCCGCCAACTATCCGCAGGCGACCTCCGTCGTCGCCAGCACCGCGGCCGGATACGTTAACCTCAGCGATAAGCTGGTTTTCGATCCGGCCAAAGCGAAACAGCTGCTTGATGAGGCGGGCTGGAAACCGGCCGCCGACGGTATACGGGTCAAAGATGGCCAGCGCCTGGCATTAACCGTCTATGAATCCCTGCCCCAGCCGCAAAACAATTTGAAGAGCCGCAGGTCTTTGCCGGCGCGCCGTGGGTGAAAGGCGTCAGTTTTGAAGCGGTAGGCCGCCCGTCGTTCTACGGCGCCTGGCTGGAAAAGCACTAAGGAGCCCGCGATGAGTCACTATCTTCTGCGGCGGTCCGGTCAGGGTTTACTGGTGCTGTGGGCCGCGTTTACCCTCTCCTTCGTCCTGTTACAGGTGCTACCCGGCGATGCGGTACTGATCAAGTTTCAGAATCCGGATCTGGGGCTCAGCCCTGAGCAGATCGCCGAAATGCGCCTCGCCTACGGGGCCGATAGCCCGCTGTGGAGACAGTACTTCCACACGCTGATGGCCATGCTGCGTGGCGATTTTGGCTATTCGCTGCAGGCCGGGCTGCCGGTCAGCGCGCTTATCGCCAGCAACCTGCCGGAAACATTAAGCCTGGCGCTGCCCGCCTTTGCTCTGGCGGTGGCGCTGGCCTTCGCCCTCGCCTTCGCCTCACGGCTGCCGGGCCTGCGCTGGCTCAGCAACGCGCTGCAATCCCTGCCGGCGCTGTTTATCTCGCTGCCGACGTTCTGGCTCGGCATCGCCCTGATTCAGATTTTCTCCTTTCAGCTGCGCTGGATCTCGGTGATCAATCCCGGGCCGATTGAGGGGCTGATTTTGCCCATTATTGCCGTCGCGGTGCCGATTTCCGCTCCGCTGGCGCAAATCCTGATGCGCAGTCTGGATCAGGTCGCCGCGCAGCCGTTTGTCGCCGTTGCCCGCGCCAAAGGCCTGAGCGAAACCGGCGCCCTGTGGCGGCACGTTACCGGCAACGCCCTGCTGCCGGTGCTCAACATCGCCGGTCTGCTGCTGGGGGAACTGATCGCCGGCGCGCTGATTACCGAAACCGTGTTTGGCCGCGGCGGTCTGGGGCTGCTGACGCAGCAGGCCGTCAATAATCAGGATATCGCGGTACTGCAGGCGGTGGTGATGATCTCTGCCCTCGGTTTCGTGCTGATTAATCTGCTGGTCGACCTGCTGATGCCGCTGTTCGACCCGCGCCTGAAAACCGTTATCGGAGGTGCCGTATGAGCCTGGTGGATTACGCAACCGCCGCGCGCCGCCGCACGTCAAACTGGCGTACGCGGCGCGTCCAGCCCGGTCTGCTGCTGGCCTGGGCGGTGATGATCGTTGCCGCGCTGATGGCTATCGCTCCGCAGCTGTTTACCGCCTATAGCCCGCTGGAAGGGTTCCCCGGCGCCCAGCGGCTGGCCCCGCAGGCCGGCCACTGGCTGGGAACCGACCAGTTGGGCCGCGATCTGTGGAGCCGCATCGTCTTCGGCGCCGTTCATTCGCTTTCCGCCGCGCTGGCGGCGGTGGCGATCGGCCTGTTTATCGGTACCGCGCTGGGCACGCTGGCCGGCGCGCTGGCGGGACGCGTGGAGTCGGCAATCATGCGCCTGGTCGACGTGCTGCTGGCGATCCCCTCTTTATTGCTGTCGCTGACGGTCATCATTCTGCTCGGTTTCGGCACGCTCAACGCCGCCGTCGCGGTCGGCGCGGCGGCCGTCGCCAGCTTTGCCCGCCTGGCGCGAGCGGAGGTGGTCCGCGTACGCCACAGCGACTTCGTCGAAGCGGCCTACGGCAGCGGCGGCACCTTTTTCGCCGTTTTCTGGCGGCATATTCTGCCCAACTCGCTCACCGCGGTGCTGGCCTTTGCCACCCTCCAGTTCGGCCAGGCCATTCTGGCGCTCTCGACCCTGAGCTTTCTCGGCTACGGCACGCCGCCGCCGGTCCCGGAGTGGGGTCTGCTGATCGCCGAAGGCCGCAACTATCTCTCCACCGCCTGGTGGCTGACCACCCTGCCCGGTATTGCGGTGATTGCGGTCGTACTGGCCGCCAACCGTATTAGCCGTCAATTTAGCGGAGAACGCCGATGAATGTTTTAAGCGTAGAGCATCTGCGCATCAGCTATCGTTCACAGCGTGAATGGCGCGAGGTCGTGCACGACGTGAGTTTTCAGGTCAAACGCGGCGAAATGCTGGCGTTTGTCGGTGAATCCGGCTCGGGTAAAACCACCACCGCGCAGGCGATTATTGGCCTGCTGGCGGATAACGCGCGCCGGGACAGCGGGCGTATCTTGATTAATGGTGAAGATATCAGCGGCTGGTCCGCTAAACGCCTCGACGGCCTGCGCGGCGCGCGGATTAGCCTGGTGCCTCAGGATCCGGGCAACTCCCTGAATCCGGTGAAAACCATCGGCGCGCAGGTGGGGGAAATCCTGCGTCTGCATCAAAAAAGCAGCGCCGCGGCGCGTAAAGCGCAGGTGCTGGCGCTGCTGACCAAAGTTGGGCTGAGCCACCCGGAACAGCGCATCGATCAATATCCCCACCAGCTTTCAGGCGGTATGAAGCAGCGGGTGCTGATTGCTATCGCGATCGCCCTGAAACCCGACTTAATCATTGCCGATGAACCCACCAGCGCCCTCGACGTGACGGTACAGAAACGGATCCTCGACCTGCTGGATACGCTGCGCCGGGAGTCCGGCACGGCGGTACTGTTCGTCACCCACGATCTGGCGCTGGCGGCGGAACGCGCCGACCGTCTTCTGGTCTTTCGTCACGGCGAGATTCAGGAACAGGGCGCGACCGGCGACGTCATACGTACGCCGCAGCATACCTATACCCGCCAGCTGCTGAGCGATCTCCAGGGGTCGACGCTGACCATTGCCCCGGCCAACGGGCGCGTGCTGGCGACCCCGGCGATCCGCGTGGAGGGCATCAGCAAGCGCTTCTCATTAGGCCGCGCGCATTTGCAGGCGCTGGACGCCGTGAGCTTCGAGGTGAAGCGCGGCAGCACCCACGCGCTGGTCGGCGAGTCCGGCTCCGGCAAAACGACCCTTGCGCGGATCCTGCTGGGATTCGAAAAGGCCGATAGCGGCCATATCGCTATCGACGGTATCGATGCCGGGCATCTCAGCCGCGAGGCGCTCCGCCAGCTGCGGCGTAAAATTCAGTTCGTTTACCAGAATCCTTTTGCCTCGCTGGACCCGCGGCAAACGCTGTTTGAGATTATCGAAGAGCCGTTAAAAAACTTCGACCGCCTCAACGCCGAAGTGCGGCGCCAGCGCGTCGAAACGGTCGCCGCCCGCGTGGCGCTCGCTCCGGAGCTGCTGTCGCGAACCGCCCGTGAGCTTTCCGGCGGCCAGCGGCAGCGGGTGGCCATCGCCCGCGCCTTAATCCTTGAACCGACGATCCTTGTCCTCGATGAAGCGACTTCGGCGCTGGACGTCACGGTGCAGGCGCAAATTCTCGCGCTGCTGCAGCAGCTTCAGCAGCAGCTGGGGCTGAGCTATCTGTTTATCACTCACGATTTGGCGACGGTGCGCCGTATCGCCCACAGCGTGACGGTGCTGCGGGCGGGCCAGGTGGTTGAACACGGCGACGTCAGCCGACTGTTCAGCGCCCCGCAGCATGACTATACCCGCGAGCTTATCGCCGCGATTCCCCACTTTTCATCCCCGAGCAAGGAGGTTGCATGACGCGTAAACGACTGGGCTTTTTCACCCGTCTGCTGGACCACACCACGCCTAAAGAGCGCTACCGGCTGGCCACCGAGCAAATTCGCCACGCGGAACGCCTGGGATTCGACAGCGCGTGGATCGCTCAGCACCATTTTCATGAGCACGAAGGCGGCCTGCCGTCGCCGCTGGTCTTTCTCGCCCACGCCGCGGCGCACACCGAGCGCATTCGTCTTGGCACCGCCATTATCACCCTGCCGATGGAAAACCCGCTGCGGGTGGCGGAGGATGCGGCGGTGCTGGATCTGCTCGCCGATGGACGGCTGGAGGTGGGCTTCGGCTCCGGCGGCACCCCCACCTCGTTTTTACCCTTCGGGCTGACGATGGACCAGCGCAGCGCGGTATTTGCCGAACACCTGCATCTGATTCAAAGCGCCTGGCGCGGGGATTCGCTCTCGCACCCGGATAATCATCTGTACCCTCAGGCGCCGCAGCTGGCGGAGCGCATCTGGATTGCCACCTTTTCCATTGAGGGGGCGGTTCGCGCGGCTCAGGCCGGGCACGGGCTGATGCTCTCGCGCACGCAGCCGCGTCCGGCCGGACAGCCCACGCTGCCGCTGGACGCTATCCAGAATCCGATTATTGACGCCTATCTCGCCGCGCTGCCGGCGGGCGTCGAGCCAAGGATCCTCGCCTCGCGGACGGCCTTTGTCGCCGATAGCCAGCAGTATGCGCTGCAGGTCGCTGAACCCGGCCTGCGCCAGCAGGCTGCCCAGCATCGCGCCGCAGGTCATGATATTATTGGTGACACTGTCACTGATTTTTTGCCGCAGCTTGACGCACACGTTGGCGACCCGCAGCACGTCGCCGCTTCGCTGGCCCGCGATAGCGTCCTGCGGCGGGTAACCGATATTTCGTTTCAGGTGCACTCCGTTGAACCCTCGCACCGCGACACGCTTCGTTCCATTGAGCTGATCGCTCAGCATATTGCCCCGCAGATACGATAAGGAGTCACCATGACGCTCAGTCAGGATATATTGGCCGAACTGGCAGAAATTGCCCCCGATTCCGCCTTAGCGGCGGCGCGAGCCGTGCGCGAGGCGGCCACCCGCCATGCTCAGGGAAGTTATGAAACGCTGTTTGGTCAGCAGGATAACGACTTTCCGCTCGACGAGCGTTTTGCCGTGGCCGCGAGGGTGGCGAAGCTGCATGAGAGCGATGCGCTGGCCGCCCACTACGCCGGCTTTGGCATTGCCGACCCCACATCGCCGCGGCTGGCGCCGGCGCTGGCCTTTGCCCGGCTGTTGACCTTTACGCCCGTGGAGGCCACGCCGTCGGCGCTTGAGGCCTTAATCCGCGCCGGATGGAGCCTGCGCGGCATCGTCACCCTCGCCCAGCTTATCGCGTTTGTCAGCTTCCAGAGCCGGCTGGTCGTCGGGCTGCGCCTGCTTAACGGCAAAAATATCCACGTCGCACAAACCCCGACGGTGGCGGGATTCTGGCATACCTCGCCGCAAACCATCAGCGGTAAGAAGGCGCCGGTGCACTTCACCCGCGATGAACTGCACTGGGAGCCCTGGCTGGCGGCTAAACCGCTGGCGGAATTTACCCCCGACGAGCAGGCGCTGCTGGCGAAATTCGGCCACAGCGATTCGCCCTACTTCCGCCTGCTGGCGCGCAACCTGCCGGTGCTGGAGCAGCGTACGTTAACCGACAAAGGGATCTTTTATACTCCCGGCGGCCTGCCGCGCGCTGAGCGCGAGCTGGCGGCAACGGTGGCGAGCAAAATCAACGGCTGTATTTATTGCGCCTCGGTGCATGCGCGCAAAGCGGCACAGCTGGCCAAAGATGAAACGGCGATAGAGACGCTGCTGGCGGTGACGCCGGGAGAGCAGTTAAGCGACGGGCAGACGCCGGGATGGCAGGCGCAGATCGATTTCGCCGCCGCGATTTCCGTTACCCCTCCCGCTTTGTCCGTTGACCACCTTGCCGCCGTCGAGCAACAGGGGCTGGATACCCTCGCCCGACTGGATTTACTGCAATCGGCGGCTTTCTTTGCCTGGGCCAACCGGTTAATGCTGACCCTCGGCGAGCCGTGGCAGGAATAGCTGCCAGCGGGCTTAATCAGGCCAGACGCCGCTGATGGCGGGCATAAATCAGCAGCGAACTGAGCGCAAGAAACGAAAGCAGCGCGGCCGGTAAGGCAACGAAACGCCAGCCAGGACCGGCCGTAATCATCATCCCGCCGAATAGCGCCCCAATGGCGCTGCCGAGATTAAAGGCGATCTGGCCGCCCGCCGCGCCCAGCATCTCGCCGCCCTTCGCATTTTGCAGCAGCAGAATTTGCAGCGGTGCCGACAGGGCAAACAGGGCCGCGCAGCAAATAAACGCGAGGGTTAATGCGGCGGCTTTATTCTCACCCAGCAGGAACAGAAGTAATAAAGTCACGACAATCACGCCATTCGTCACGGCGGCAATACGTAACGGGCTATAACGGACGGAGACTTTACCGCTAAATAAATTCCCCAGAACCATCCCCAGCCCCGCCAGCAGCATAATGGCTATGATGGCGCTCTCACCAAAACCGGAGACGTTAATCATAAACGGCTTAATATAGCTAAACCACGCGAATACGCCGGCATTGCCGAACATCGTCGCGGCAAAAATTAACCACGGTGCGGGCGATGTTAAAAAATGAAACTGCGAGCGTAAGCGCGTCGTAGGTTTATCAAACAGCGTGGGCACCCACCAGGCGATGGCGACCAGCACGGCGATGTCAAACACCGCAATCGCCAGAAAGGTATAGCGCCAGCTAAACTGATGGCCAAGCCAGGTTCCGGCGGGAACCCCCAGCAAATTTGCGACCGTCATTCCGGCAATCATTCCCGCCACCGCGGCGGTGACCTTCCCCGGCGGCGCAATTTTCGACAGAACGATCGCCCCCACGCCAAAGAAGGCGCCGTGCGGGAAACCGGAGATCAGGCGCCCCAGCGCCAGCATCGAATAGCTGGAAGATAGCGTAAAGATGGCATTGCCGATAACGCACAGCGCCACGAGGAACAGCATCACCGATTTTAACGAAAAGCGGCTGGAGAACAGCGCCATCACCGGCGCGCCGATGACGACGCCAAGCGCATACCAGGAGATCATATTGCCCGCGGCGGGAATAGATATCCCGACGTCATGGGCAATTTCAGGTAATACGCCCATGATGCCAAATTCCGCCATTCCGAGACCAAAAGTGCCAAGCGCTAACGAAAAAATAGTCTTTTTCATACAACTAATCACTTGTTATAAAACATACCGCCGGCATTATTGTGCATTATTAAACGGCAGACCAGATAAAAACGCCGGGTGGCATATTTATCCATAAAACGGCGTGATTATTTCATAGGCTTATTTGCAGATTAAAAAAACCAATAAAGCCATTTCGTGCCCCGCCGCTGCCCGGTCGCCAGCAACGGCATAGCGATAACAATTCACAACCGCGGTTCCATAAAAATCTCATCATTTCATGCCGTTGCTTTTCAATGGAACCTGTCTCGCAAATGCGACTTAACCAGGACAATCTGTATTGTTTTTTTAGGTAGTAGGTTGATAATGGCGACATTAACCACACGGAGGCAGGATAATGAAAGAGTACACAGCGGATGATAGCTTCCAGCAGGCGATATCAACGAGCAAAAAGCACCGTTTATCCTCGATACCCACAGCTGAAAGTCAGTCAATTCATCCCAGTAACGAGTTGATCCGGTTAATGAATGAATTCGTCGACGAGCATGGGTCCATCACCGAAGATGAATACTTCAGGGTGCTCTGATGCTTAAACAATTCGACGTGTATCGGAACCCTTCTTCGCAAACGAAGCACTCTCTACCCTATTTTATGATTGTGCAAAATGATTTTTATGAAGACCTACCCACCAGGGTAATTATTCCCCTGATGCGTAATGCTCATCTGCCACTATGGCAGCATCCTTTAGTTCCTGAGGTAAATATTGAATTTGAAACGTTTATGCTTTGTTCGCCGATGATGACAAACCTTAATAATAAGCTGATCAAGCGCGAAGATTTTATCTGTAACTTAAAAAGCGCCAGAGGCGAAGTTATTTCCGCCATTGACGCCCTTGTTACCAATACCCGATCCGCTCCGGCTTCAGCCAGAGCGGGTTGCTCAGTTACGCTTACTTCAGCCCTTCACAGCTCTCTTTCTTCGCTTCCTGACGCTCCACCTCGCGATACCAGCGCGGATGATGCTTCTTCGCCCAGCGGCGACTCACCTTCCCTTCGATCATGCCTTTAATCGATCCCTTCACCCAAAACGCCATATACATGTGGATCAGAATCGCATGAATAAGAATAATCGCCGAGGTCGCGTGAATCAGCAGGCTATAGCGAATAACCTGAATCGGGAAATAGTGGGCAAACCAGGGCCGCCAGATAATCACGCCGGTCACCAGCAGCACAAAAATCATGCTCATGATCGTCCAGAACATCATTTTCTGCCCCGCGTTATATTTCCCTACCCGCGCCACTTTATGCTCGTTGCCTTTCAGTACCTCAATAATGCCCTTGAGCCAGGGGATATCCTGCTTGTCGGGAATATTGTGATGGACAAAACGCACAAACATAAACATCAGAGCCACGAAAATCAGTACCCCGAAGAACGGATGCAGAATACGCCCCATCTGCGGCGTACCGAAGGTTTCGGTCAGCCACTGCAGCGTCGGGAAGAAAAACGAGATCCCCGATAGCGCCACCAGGAAAAAGCAGATGACCACCGTCCAGTGACAGGCGCGGTCAATAAACTTCGTGCGCACAATCATTTTCGATTTACTCATCATGCTCCTCCTCATCGTCATCCGCTTCTTTATTCGGCCCAATCCCGATGTAGTGATAAATCAGCCCGGCAAAGGTGGCGATAAACCCGACCGCCGAGAGCGGCTTCAGCGCGCCTTTCCACAGGTTGATCGACGTATCGATCTGCGGCTCTTTCGGCAGGTTGTGGTACAGCTCCGGCTGGTCCGCATGATGCAGCACGTACATCACGTGGGTGCCGCCGACGCCCGGCGGGTTATACACCCCGGCATGGGGATAGCCGCGTTTCTTCAGCTTTTCCACGCGCTCGTTGGCCACTTCCAGCATCTCTTTCTTGCTGCCGAAGTGAATCGCGCCGGTTGGGCAGGTTTTCACGCAGGCCGGTTCCTGGCCGACGCTGACCCGGTCAACGCACAGGGTGCACTTATAGACCCGGTTATCCTCTTTATTGAGGCGCGGGACGTTAAAGGGGCACCCGGCGATGCAGTAGCCGCAGCCGATGCAGTTCTCCTGCTGAAAGTCGACGATGCCGTTAGCGTACTGAATAATCGCCCCGGCGGACGGGCACGCCTTCAGGCAGCCCGGGTCCTCGCAGTGCATGCAGCCGTCTTTGCGTATCAGCCACTCCAGCTTGCCGTTCTGTTCGGTTTCGCTAAAACGCATTACCGTCCAGGATTTGGCGCTCAGATCGGCGGGGTTGTCGTACACCCCGACGCAGTGCCCAACCTCATCGCGGATATCGTTCCACTCGGAACAGGCCACCTGGCAGGCTTTACAGCCTACGCAGGAGGAGACATCGATCAGCTTCGCCACTTCCGCCTTAAAATCCCGCGCGCGCGGCGCGGGCGTTATCGGGTTGGTGGCGGAGCGTTTGATAATGTCCTGGGTTTCCATCGCCATGCATTCGCTCCTTACGCTTTCTCGATGTTGACCAGAAACGCCTTGTACTCCGGCGTTTGCGAATTGGAATCCCCGACGTTCGGCGTCAGGGTATTGGCGATGTAACCTTTGCGGGCCACCCCTTCAAAACCCCAGTGCAGCGGGATGCCGACGGTTTCCACCTGCTGGCCGTTAATGTTGAGCGTTTGCAGACGACGCGTCACCACCGCCACCGCGCGAATAAAACCGCGCTTGCTGCTGACCGTCACCCGATCGCCGTTGGCAATCCCCTTCGCTTTCGCCAGACCTTCGCTGATTTCGACAAACTGTTCCGGCTGCGCAATCGCATTAAGCAGCGCATGCTTGGTCCAGGTATGAAAATGCTCGGTCAGGCGATAGGTGGTGCCGACGTACGGGAATTTATCCTTCTTACCTAAGCGAAGGGCATCCTCTTCATACAGGCGCACCACCGGGCTGGAGACCACGTTCGGGTGCAGCGGGTTGGTGCCAAGCGGCGTTTCCATCGGCTCGTAGTGCTCCGGGAACGGACCTTCCGCCAGCTTATTCAGGGCAAACAGGCGCCCCAGACCTTCCGGCTGCATAATAAACGGCCCGGTTTTGCTGCCCGGCGGCGCGGTATTGAAGTCCGGAATATCGTTGCCAACCCACTTGCTGCCGTTCCACTGGATCAGCATCCGCTTCGCATCCCACGGCTTGCCGTTAATATCCGCCGACGCGCGGTTGTACAGCACGCGCCGGTTGAGCGGCCACGCCCATGCCCAGCCGAGCGTGTTGCCGAGGCCTGACGGATCGGCGTTATCGCGGTTGGCCATCTGGTTGCCCTGCTCGGTCCAACTGCCGGTATAGATCCAGCAGGACGACGCGGTGGTACCGTCATCGCGCAGCAGCGCGAAGCTGTTCAACAGCTGGCCCTTCTTCGCCAGCGGCGCGCCATTAGCGTCGAAGAGATCCGCCAGCGCGTAGCCGTTGTTCTCTTTCGCGACCTCTTCTGATTCCGGACGATCCGGCTGCTTGTAGTGCCACCCCATCTTCAGCAGCGGCTCGACGCCTTTGCCGCCCTCGGTGCGATACAGCTCGCGCAGACGGTGGTAAATGCCGGCCAGAATTTCGCCGTCGTTGCGCGCTTCGCCCGGCGCGTCCTGGCCTTTCCAGTGCCACTGCAGCCAGCGCCCGGAGTTGGCGATTGAACCATCCTCTTCGGCGAAGCAGGTGGACGGCAGGCGGAACACTTCGGTCTGAATCGCCGCCGGGTCAACATCGTTCGACTCGCCGTGGTTTTGCCAGAAGGTCGACGTTTCGGTCACCAGCGGGTCGATAACCACCATGTACTTCAGCTTGCTCAGGCTGCGGACCACCTTGTTTTTGTCCGGGAACGAAGCCACCGGATTGAAGCCCTGGCAGATATAGCCCGTGACGTTACCGTTATCCATCATATTGAAATATTTGATAACGTCGTAAGCCTGGTCCCATTTCGGCAGCCAGTGGAAGCCCCAGTCGTTCTCTTTTTGCGCCGCGTCGCCGTAGAACGATTTCATCAGGCTGACGAAGAACTTCGGATAGTTGCTCCAGTAGTTCACCTGTTCGGCCAGCGTCGCCTTCGGCGTATTGGCGGCGAGATAGCTTTGCAGATCCGTCTGCTGTTCCGACGGCAGCGTCAGGTAGCCCGGCAGGCTGGTCGAGAGCAGGCCTAAATCGGTTAGCCCCTGAATATTGGAGTGCCCGCGCAGCGCGTTGACGCCGCCGCCCGCCATCCCCATATTGCCGAGCAGCAGCTGAATCATCGCCATGGTACGGATGTTCTGCGCCCCGACGGTATGCTGCGTCCAGCCCAGCGCGTAAAGGAAGGTGGTGGTTCGGTCCGCCGCGCTGGTTGACGCCAGCACTTCGCACACTTTGAGGAAGTCCGCCTTTGGCGTACCGCAGATATTCTCCACCACCTCCGGCGTATAGCGCGAAACGTGCTGCTTCAGCAGGTTCCAGACGCAGCGCGGATGCTGCAGCGTCTCGTCGCGCATGGCGTAGCCGTTTTCGTCGAACTGATAGTTCCACGACGATTTATCGTACTGACGCTTTTCGGCATCGTAGCCGCTGAACAGGCCATCTTCGAAGGCAAAATCGTCGCGCACCAGCAGGTTGGCGTTGGTGTAGTGTTTAACGTACTCGGCATTGATTTTGTTATTTTCGATCAGGTACAGCAGCACGCCGGACAGGAACGTAATGTCCGTGCCGGAGCGAATAGGCGCATAGATATCGGCCACCGACGCCGTGCGCGTAAAGCGCGGGTCGACGACAATCAGCGTCGCATCGTTGTTGTTTTTCGCCTCCATCGCCCAGCGGAATCCCACCGGATGGGCTTCGGCGGCGTTACCGCCCATCACCACCACGACGTTAGCGTTTTTGATATCAACCCAGTGGTTGGTCATCGCACCGCGACCAAATGTTGGAGCAAGACTTGCTACCGTTGGTCCGTGTCAGACGCGCGCCTGGTTGTCTACCGCCAGCATGCCGAGGGAGCGCACAAATTTTTGCGTCAGCATGCCGGTTTCATTACTGGCCGCAGAGGCACATAACATCCCGGTGGACAGCCAGCGGTTAACCGTCACGCCCTGTTCGTTCTTTTCAATAAAATTGGCGTCGCGGTCGGCTTTCATCAGTTTGGCGATGCGGGTAAACGCGTCATCCCAGGAGATGCGCTGCCATGTATCCGAACCCGGCGCGCGGTACTGCGGATAGCGCAGGCGGTTGTCGCTATGAACATAGTCAAGCAACCCCGCGCCTTTCGGGCACAGCGCGCCGCGGCTCACCGGATGATCCGGGTCACCTTCAATGTGGTAAATCGCTTCTTTCGCGTTTTTCGCGCCGTCGCCCAGGCTATACATTAATAGCCCGCAGCCCACGGAGCAGTATGTGCAGGTGTTGCGGATCTCTTTGGCGCGCAGCAATTTGTAATTACGCGCCTGAGCCAGGGCCATTTTGGGCGCAAAACCCAATGCAGCGGCTGTTGTTCCGGCCATACCGCCTGCGCAGATTTTAAAAAACTTTCTGCGGCTGACGTCCATTGTTCCCCTCCATGCGGGATGTTTATTCATTGCGGGAGTGGAAATTAACAGCAATAACCCTGTTTTATTTGCGTCAAATCAATGTCCTGAACCCATGACCCCTTAATAGTCAGCCGCGTTGAATTTCGTTACTCCATTAGGATTAAGCACGGTGGAAAATATCCCCCGGAAGCGAAAAAAAAGTGTTATAAAACCCGACTGCGTTTGAACCAACATCAGGTTAAATATGGAGAAGAAGAGAGCCACGCTCATTGGATTGGCCGCTATCGTCTTGTGGAGCACCATGGTCGGGCTGATTCGTGGCGTAAGCGAAGGGCTTGGTCCGGTGGGCGGCGCGGCGATGATCTACAGCCTGAGCGGCCTTTTGCTGATCTTTACCGTCGGCTTCCCGCAAATACGCCAGATCCCTCGCCCCTATTTACTGGCAGGGAGCCTGCTGTTCGTCAGCTATGAAATTTGCCTGGCGCTGTCGGTCGGATTAGCCGGTAGCCGCCAGCAGGCTATTGAAGTGGGCATGGTTAATTATCTGTGGCCCAGCCTGACGATTTTATTCGCCATTCTGTTTAACGGCCAAAAAAGCAGCTGGTTGGTTATTCCGGGATTATTTCTCGCTTTATTCGGCGTCACCTGGGTATTAGGCGGTGAGCATGGTCTGAATGTAGATGAAATTATCCGCAACGTGGTTTCCAGCCCGCTGAGCTATATTCTGGCGTTCATCGGCGCGTTTATCTGGGCGGCCTACTGCACGGTCACCGCTAAATACGCGAAGGGCAAAAACGGGATTACCCTTTTTGTTCTGCTTACCGCCCTGACCCTGTGGCTAAAGTTCCTGTTCAGCGAACAGCCGCCCATGGTCTTTAGCTGGCCGGTGATAGCCAAACTGATCGCGCTGTCCGTTGCCCTGGGATTAGGCTACGCGGCGTGGAACGTCGGGATCCTGCACGGCAACGTCAGCCTGCTGGCCGCCGCCTCCTACTTTACGCCGGTGCTCTCCTCGGCGCTGGCGGCGGCACTGCTCAGCGCCGCGCTGTCGTGGTCATTCTGGCAGGGCGCCGGAATGGTGTGCGCCGGCTCCCTGCTTTGCTGGCAGGCGACCCGGCGCTAAAACGGCGGCGGCCGACGCCTTAACGGCCTACAAGATCCGTGACTGACTTCAGCCCATCCCTGATGGCAATTCCCGGGATGGGCACGTCTTCAATCATCTGGCAGTCGGCTGTCTAAAGGGTTAATTCAGCTCAGGCGCTTTTGCCAGACTACGCCAGATGCCGGCCGCCAGCAGCAGAAGCAGGACGCCAGCCGTCGCCAGCACGATGCTGTGCGAATGAATAAACGCCGCCTTCGCCGCTTCAAGCAGGCTTTGCGCCGGTATGGCGGGCAGCGACTGCGCCAGCTTAATCGCCTCGCTGATGGAGGATGACGCCTGCTCCGCCGCCGCGCCCTCGATTCCACCCGGCAGAACAATTGACGAGGTGTAGCTGCGGGTCAGGATCAGGCCAAACAGGGCAATCCCCAGTCCCGCGCCCAGCTCATAGGCCATGGTTTCGATGGCCCCTGCCGCCGCCGCTTTTTCCTTCGGCGCGGCGGCCATAATCGCCGAGCTGGAGGCCAACAGCGCGCTGGCGACGCTGAAGCCCAGCAGCGTCATCAGTCCCCAGGCCTGCCACTGCTGGGTGCTGAAATCGGTCATCGACAGGCCGAGGAAGCTCAGGGCGCTGAGCAGCATTCCGCCGGTGGCGACCTCGCGCAGCCCCAGCCGCGATACCAGCATGCCGGCAATGGGCCCGCTGAAACCGCTCGCCACCATCACCGGCAGCATAAACAGCCCGGCTTCAAAAGGCGTTTTGCTGTGCACAAACTGCAGCTCCTGGGCCATCAGCAGTTCAAAACCCACCAGCGTAATCAGCGCGGTCATCGCCATCATCACGCCGCTTAAAATAATGCGATGGGTAAACAGGCGCATATCGACCATGGGACGCGATGCCGAGAGCTGTTTGCGCACGAACCAGAACAGCATCGCGGCGCCAGATAGTGCCACCAGCCCGGTTAACCACAGCGCCATTTGCCCTTTGAGCGCCGTTTTGGCGCTAAAGACCAGCATCAAAATGGCGGCGATCAGGATTAGCGCCTGGAAAAGATTCAGCGGCTGCTCGCGCCGCGCGGGCTGACGCGGCACCACTTTGGCATTAATCGCTATCACCAGCAGGACGATCGGCACGTTGATCAGGAAAACCGATCCCCAGTAAAAATGCTCCAGCAGCATGCCGCCAACCAGCGGACCGAACGCCGCGCCGCCGGAACCGACAGCTGCCCACAGACCAAGCGCCATATTACGCTGGTGCGCCTGCGAAAAGGTGCTGCGGATCCCGGCCAGGGTCGCAGGCACGATCATTGCCGCCCCCACCGCCAGCAGCGCGCGGGATGCAATCAGCGTCTCTGCCGTGGGCGAAAACGCCGCCGCCAGCGACGCGGTGCCAAAAATACCGCTGCCGAGCAGCAGCAGCCGTTTAAAGCCGATTTTATCGCCCAATGCGCCCATAGGCAGCACCATACCGGCCATTACCAGTGAATAAATATCAATAATCCACAGCAGCTCGTTACCGCTGGTCCCCAGCGCTACGCTGAGCGTTGGCGCAGCCACGTGGAGAACAGTGGCGTCAATCGCCACCGGAATATAAACCAACAAAATCGCCATCAGCGTCAACCATTGCCGAGACATACTACTTTCCCTCAACGTTAAAACTGGACAAGCGTCCAGGAAACGGATCCTGCCGGATTGTTGAACGAGTGTCCAACTTTTTGTTACTATCGCCAAAAAAACCGGGGTCACTAACGTTATGGGCTACTTAAATCGCGATGCGCGTCGGGAAGTTATTGTGCTGGCAGCCATGCGCGTAGCGCTTCGTGGCGGGTTTAGCGCTATGACCGTCCGCCAGATTGCCGCCGAAGCCGGCGTCTCCGCCGGTCAGCTGCACCATCATTTCACCTCCGCGGGCGAGCTAAAAGCCCATGCCTTCATACGGTTGATCCGCGAAATGATGGATATGCCGCTGGTCGCCGACGACGCCACGTGGCGTGAACGCCTGTTTTCTATGGTGGGCAGCGACGACGGCAGGCTTGAGCCATACATTCGCCTGTGGCGCGAAGCGCAGCTGCTGGCCGATAGCGACAGCGATATCAAAGGGGCCTATCTGCTCACCATGAACATGTGGCATGAAGAGACCCTGAAGATCATCCGCCAGGGAACCGCTGCCGGTGAGTTTAAGCCAAGGGACGATATGGAAAGCATTGCCTGGCGGCTCATTGCTCTCGTCTGCGGCCTCGACGGTATTTATGCGCTGGGAATGCAGGAAATAGATGATGCCGCCTTCAATCGGCATATCAATTATTCTATCTCGATGGAACTTTTTTAATTTTAAGTTACATTTAGTAACAAATAATCCTGAGCTAATATTCGCGCGTCCTCTTTCGGCGCGCTTTTCTTATCTATTCTTCATTTATTACAACAGATACATCCCCATCCCTGATTTTATTTCTTTTATTAATTTGCTGTTTTACCAGTTTATTCTTTTTTGACGGGTTACTGTTCATTCGAGGGCAATATGCTGAGCAAAAATGAGAAAAAGAATCATTATCTTTTAAAAGAGTGGAAACCAGAAAATGCGGCGTTTTGGGAGAATAAGGGAAAGCAAATAGCGCGCAGAAATCTTTGCATTTCCGTAGGTTGTTTGCTACTCGCCTTTTGCGTCTGGATGCTATTCAGCGCCGTCGCCGTCAATCTCAATAAAGTCGGATTTAATTTCACCACCGATCAGCTCTTTTTATTAACCGCTCTGCCCTCGCTTTCCGGCGCAATATTACGCGTCCCCTACTCCTTTATGGTACCTATATTTGGCGGGCGCTACTGGACGGTATTAAGCACGATTATTCTGGTGGTGCCCTGTATCTGGCTGGGTGTCGCCATTCAAAACCCCGCTACTCCATTCTGGGTATTTATCACCATTGCCCTGCTGTGCGGTTTTGCCGGTGCGAACTTTGCTTCCAGCATGGGAAATATCAGTTTTTTCTTTCCCAAAGCGAAACAGGGCAGCGCGCTGGGTATCAACGGCGGCCTCGGCAATCTCGGCGTCAGCGTGATGCAGATGATCGCGCCGGCGGCGATTTTTCTGCCCATCTTCGCTTTTCTTGGCATCCATGGCGTGCCTCAGGAGGATGGCTCTCTTCTCGCGCTGAGCAACGCCGCCCTCGTCTGGGTTCCGCTGCTGGTGATAGCCACCTTCGCCGCCTGGGTAGGAATGAACGACATCGCCAGCTCAAAGGCTTCGATTCGCGAGCAGCTGCCGGTGCTGAAACGCCCGCATATGTGGCTGCTGAGCCTGCTCTATTTGGCCACCTTTGGCTCGTTTATCGGCTTCTCCGCCGGTTTCGCCATGCTGGCGAAAACGCAGTTCCCTGATGTTAACATCCTTAAGCTGGCCTTCTTCGGGCCGTTTATCGGCGCGCTGGCGCGTTCTTTCGGCGGGATTATATCCGACCGTCTCGGCGGCGTACGGGTCACGCTGGTGAACTTTGTGCTGATGGCGCTGTTCACCGGCCTGCTGTTTCTCACCCTCCCCGGCAGCGGCTCAGGCAGTTTTCTCGCCTTTTACGTGGTGTTTATGGGGCTGTTCCTGACCGCCGGTCTCGGCAGCGGTTCCACCTTCCAGATGATCGCCGTGATCTTTCGCCAAATCACCCTCGACAGCGTGAAGAAACGCGGCGGCAGCGACGAACAGGCCCAGCACGAAGCGGTGACCGACACCGCGGCGGCGCTCGGCTTTATCTCCGCCATCGGCGCGATTGGTGGTTTCTTTATCCCTAAAGCCTTCGGTACCTCGCTGGCGATGACCGGCTCCCCGGTCGGGGCGATGAAGGTCTTCCTGGTTTTCTACGTGGTTTGCGTGCTGGTGACCTGGCTGGTCTACGGCCGTCGTAAACCGGCAAAACAATAACGGCATATTCATCGGGTGGCGGCTGACGCCCTATCCGGCCTGGGGATCGTACGGTCTTTTCAGGCCGGACATTATCGGAGCAGGAGGAAGGTCATGAGTAAACTACTGGATCGCTTTCGCTACTTTAAGCAGAAAGGCGAGAGCTTTGCCAACGGCCACGGTCAGGTGTACAACACCAACCGCGACTGGGAAGACAGCTACCGTCAGCGCTGGCAGTTCGACAAAATCGTCCGCTCAACGCACGGCGTGAACTGCACAGGCTCCTGCAGCTGGAAAATTTACGTCAAAAACGGGCTGGTCACCTGGGAAACTCAGCAAACGGACTACCCCCGCACCCGCCCGGACCTGCCCAACCACGAACCCCGCGGCTGCCCGCGCGGCGCAAGCTACTCCTGGTACCTCTACAGCGCTAACCGCCTGAAGTATCCGCTGGCGCGCAAGCGGCTGATTGCCCTATGGCGCGAAGCGCTGGCTCAGCACCCGGACCCGGTGCAGGCGTGGGACAGCATCATGCAGGACCCGGTCAAAACCCTCAGCTACAAGCAGGTACGCGGCAAAGGCGGGTTTATCCGTTCAAGCTGGAAGGAGCTGAACCAGCTGATTGCCGCCGCCAACGTCTGGACCATCAAAAACTACGGCCCGGACCGCGTGGCGGGCTTTTCGCCGATCCCGGCGATGTCGATGGTCTCTTACGCCGCCGGCACCCGGTATCTGTCGCTGCTCGGCGGCACCTGCCTGAGCTTCTACGACTGGTACTGCGACCTTCCCCCCGCCTCGCCAATGACCTGGGGCGAGCAGACCGACGTTCCCGAGTCCGCCGACTGGTACAACTCCAGCTATATTATCGCCTGGGGCTCCAACGTCCCGCAGACCCGAACCCCGGACGCCCACTTCTTTACGGAAGTGCGCTACAAGGGCACCAAAACCATCGCGATTACCCCGGACTTTTCGGAGGTAGCCAAGCTCAGCGACCAGTGGCTGGCGCCGAAACAGGGTACCGACAGCGCGCTGGCCATGGCGATGGGCCACGCGATCCTCAAAACGTTTCACCTTGATAACCCGAGCGATTATTTCCTCAACTACTGCCGCACCTACACCGATATGCCGATGCTGGTGATGCTTGAGCGTCGCGAGGAGGGTTTCTACGTTCCCGGCAGGATGGTCCGCGCCGCCGATCTGGTTGACGATTTGGGCGAAAGCAATAACCCGGAGTGGAAAACAGTCGCCTATAACAGCGCTGGTGAACTGGTGGCGCCCAACGGTTCGATTGGCTTCCGCTGGGGAGAGAAAGGCAAATGGAACCTTGAACAGCAGGCCGCCGGGCAAGCCATTGAACTCAGACTATCGCTGCTGGATAGCCGTGACGACGTGGTGACGGTGGGCTTTCCCTACTTCGGCGGCAACGAAAACCCGCACTTTCGCAGCATCAAGCAGGATCCGGTGACGCTGCATCAGCTGCCGGTTAAGCAGCTCCCGCTGGCCAACGGTGAATCCGGCCTGGTGGTTAGCGTCTACGATCTGATTCTCGCCAACTACGGACTCGATCGCGGTTTAGACGATCCCAACGCCGCGCAGGACTTCAGTGAGATGAAAGCCTATACCCCGGCGTGGGCCGAACAGATTACCGGCGTCCCGCGCCAGCACATCGAGCAGATCGCCCGTGAATTTGCCGATACCGCGCATAAAACCCACGGACGGTCGATGATTATCCTCGGCGCCGGCGTCAACCACTGGTACCACATGGATATGAACTACCGGGGGATGATCAATATGCTGGTGTTCTGCGGCTGCGTCGGCCAGAGCGGCGGCGGCTGGTCGCACTATGTCGGTCAGGAGAAGCTGCGTCCGCAAACCGGCTGGCTGCCGCTGGCGTTCGCCCTTGACTGGAATCGTCCGCCGCGCCAGATGAACAGCACCTCCTTTTTTTACAATCACGCCAGCCAGTGGCGCTATGAAAAGCTGACCGCCCGGGAGCTGCTGTCGCCGCTGGCCGATGCCAGCCAATTCAGCGGCCATCTGATCGACTTTAACGTTCGCGCCGAGCGCATGGGCTGGCTGCCCTCCGCGCCGCAGCTGGGCGTCAACCCGCTGACCATCAAGGCGCAGGCCGCCGCGGCCGGACTGACTCCCGCCGACTACACCGCCCGGGCGCTGAAGTCCGGCGAGATCCGCTTCGCCTGCGAACAGCCGGATAACGGCAAAAATCATCCACGTAATCTGTTTATCTGGCGCTCCAACCTGCTGGGCTCCTCCGGCAAGGGCCACGAGTATATGCTCAAATATCTGCTGGGCACCGACAGCGGTATTCAGGGCGATGAGCTGGGCGCCAGCGATGACGTGAAGCCCGAAGAGGTGGAGTGGCAGACCGCGGCCATCGAAGGCAAGCTCGACCTGCTGGTGACGCTCGATTTCCGCATGTCCAGTACCTGCCTGTTCTCCGATATCGTTCTGCCGACCGCCACCTGGTATGAAAAAGACGATATGAACACCTCGGATATGCATCCCTTTATCCACCCGCTCTCCGCCGCCGTTGACCCGGCGTGGGAGGCGAAAAGCGACTGGGAAATTTACAAAGATATCGCCAAAACCTTCTCCGAGGTCTGCGTCGGCCACCTCGATAAAGAGACCGACGTTGTGCTGGTGCCGCTGCAGCACGACTCCCCGGCGGAGCTGTCGCAGCCCTTCGACGTGCTGGACTGGCGGAAAGGGGAATGCGAGCTGACGCCGGGTAAAACCGCGCCGTCGATTGCCGTCGTTGAGCGCGATTATCCGGCGACGTATGAGCGCTTTACCTCCCTCGGGCCGCTGCTCGACAAACTGGGCAACGGCGGTAAAGGCATCACCTGGAACACCCAGAACGAGGTCGACTTCCTCGGCAAGCTTAACTACGTCAAGCTTGATGGCACGGCCAAAGGTCGTCCGCGCATCGACAGCGCCATTGACGCCTCGGAAGTGATCCTCGCCCTCGCCCCGGAAACCAACGGCCAGGTGGCGGTCAAAGCCTGGCAAGCGCTCGGCGAGTTTACCGGCCGCGAGCATACGCACCTGGCGCTGAATAAAGAGGATGAAAAAATTCGCTTCCGCGATATTCAGGCCCAGCCGCGCAAAATTATCTCCAGCCCGACCTGGTCCGGCCTCGAGAGCGAGCATGTTTCCTACAACGCCGGCTATACCAACGTCCACGAGCTGATCCCCTGGCGCACCCTTTCCGGCCGCCAGCAGCTGTATCAGGATCACCCCTGGATGCGCGCCTTTGGCGAAAGCCTGGTGGTTTATCGTCCGCCCATTGACACCCGCAGCGTCAGCCAGATGAAAGCGATTCCGCCTAACGGCTTCCCGGAAAAAGCGCTCAATTTCCTGACGCCGCACCAGAAATGGGGCATCCACTCCACCTACAGCGAAAACCTGCTGATGCTGACCCTGTCGCGCGGCGGGCCGATCGTGTGGATCAGCGAAACCGACGCTCGCGAGCTGGGTATTGAAGATAACGACTGGATCGAGGCCTTCAACGCCAACGGCGCGCTCACCGCCCGCGCGGTGGTCAGCCAGCGCGTACCGCCGGGGATGACCATGATGTACCACGCGCAGGAGCGCCTGATGAATATTCCGGGCTCGGAAGTCACCGGACGGCGCGGCGGGATCCATAACTCGGTCACCCGCGTGTGCCCGAAACCGACCCATATGATTGGCGGCTACGCCCAGCTGGCTTACGGTTTCAACTACTACGGCACCGTCGGCTCCAACCGCGACGAGTTCATCATGATCCGCAAAATGAAAAATATTGACTGGCTGGATGACGAAGGTCGCGATGGGGTACAGGAGGCGAAAAAATGAAAATACGTTCACAGGTCGGTATGGTTCTCAATCTCGATAAATGCATCGGCTGTCACACCTGTTCCGTCACCTGTAAAAACGTCTGGACCGGACGCGAAGGGATGGAATACGCCTGGTTTAACAACGTCGAAACCAAACCGGGCATTGGCTATCCGAAAAACTGGGAAGATCAGGAGGTGTGGGAAGGCGGCTGGGTGCGCGATGTTAATGGCAAAATACGCCCGCGTCTGGGCGGCAAAATGGGCGTCATCACCAAAATTTTCGCCAATCCGGTGATACCGCAGATCGACGACTACTATGAACCCTTTACCTTTGATTACCAGCATCTGCACAACGCGCCGGAGGGAAAACACCTGCCCACCGCCCGTCCGCGTTCGCTTATCGACGGCAAGCGGATGGATAAAATCATCTGGGGCCCCAACTGGGAAGAGCTGCTCGGCGGCGAGTTTGAAAAGCGCGCCCGCGACCGTAACTTCGACAAGATTCAGAAGGAGATGTACGGCCAGTTTGAAAATACCTTCATGATGTATCTGCCGCGCCTGTGCGAGCACTGCCTGAACCCGAGCTGCGTCGCCACCTGCCCCAGCGGCGCCATCTACAAGCGTGAAGAAGACGGCATCGTGCTGATCGACCAGGACAAATGCCGCGGCTGGCGTCTGTGCATCAGCGGCTGCCCGTACAAGAAAATCTACTTCAACTGGAAAAGCGGCAAATCGGAGAAGTGCATCTTCTGCTACCCGCGTATCGAGTCCGGACAGCCCACCGTCTGTTCAGAAACCTGCGTGGGACGTATCCGCTACCTCGGCGTGCTGTTGTACGACGCCGACCGCATTGAAGAGGCCGCCAGCACCGAGCGCGAAACAGACCTCTACGAGCGGCAGTGCGAGGTGTTCCTCAACCCCCACGACCCGGCGGTGATTGAAGAAGCGCTGAAACAGGGGATTCCACAAAACGTGATTGATGCCGCCCAGCGCTCGCCGGTGTACAAAATGGCGATGGACTGGAAGCTGGCGCTGCCGCTGCATCCGGAATACCGCACCCTGCCAATGGTCTGGTACGTGCCGCCGCTGTCGCCGATTCAGTCCTACGCCGACGCCGGCGGTCTGCCGAAAAGCGACGGCGTGCTTCCGGCCATCGAAAGCCTGCGCATTCCGGTGCAGTATCTCGCCAATATGCTCAGCGCGGGCGATACCGGCCCGGTACTGCGCGCGCTGAAGCGCATGATGGCGATGCGTCACTACATGCGCTCGCAAACGGTGGAAGGCGTCACCGATACTCGCGCCATCGAGGAGGTGGGCCTGAGCGTTGAACAGGTCGAGGAGATGTACCGTTATCTGGCGATCGCCAACTACGAGGACCGCTTCGTGATCCCGACCAGCCACCGCGAAATGGCGCGCGACGCCTTCCCCGAGCGCAACGGCTGCGGCTTTACCTTCGGCGACGGCTGCCACGGCTCCGACACCAAATTCAACCTGTTCAACAGTAGCCGCATTGACGCCATCAACATCACCGAAGTACGCGATAAAGCGGAGGGCGAATAATGCAAATCCTCAAAGCGATCGGCCTGCTGATGGAGTACCCGGATGAGTTTCTTTGGCAGTGCAAGGACGAGGTGCTGAGCATGGTGCGTCACGACGCCCCTGTGCTCAACGACTTCGCCGCTGAGATGCTGAATGCCCCGCTGCTGGACAAGCAGGCCGAATGGTGCGAAGTGTTCGACCGGGGCCGCGCCACGTCGCTGCTGCTGTTTGAACACGTGCACGCCGAGTCTCGCGACCGCGGTCAGGCGATGGTCGACCTGCTCGCTCAGTATGAAAAGGCGGGCCTGGTGCTCAACTGTCGCGAGCTTCCCGACCACCTGCCGCTGTATCTGGAATACCTCAGCATCCTGCCGGAAAACGAAGCGCGCGAAGGTCTGCAAAACGTCGCGCCGATTCTGGCGCTGCTGGGCGGGCGGCTGAAGCAGCGCGGTGTCCCCTGGTATCAGCTGTTTGACGCCCTGCTCAGCCTCGGCGGGATCCCGCTATCAAGTGACAGTGTCACGCAGCAGGTCAACAACGAGTCCCGCGATGACACCCGGCAGGCGCTGGATGCGGTCTGGGAAGAAGAACAGGTGAAATTTATCGAAGACAACGCCACGGCCTGTGACAGCTCACCGTTACAGCAATATCAACGACGCTTTAGCCAGGACGTGGCGCCGCAGTACGTCGACGTCAGCGCGGGAGGCCCGAAATGATACAGTATCTGAACGTCTTTTTTTACGACATCTACCCCTACATCTGCGCGACGGTCTTTTTTCTCGGCAGTTGGCTGCGCTATGACTACGGCCAGTACACCTGGCGCGCCTCCTCCAGCCAGATGCTGGATAAACGCGGGATGGTGATCTGGTCGAATCTGTTCCATATCGGCATACTCGGCATTTTCTTTGGCCATCTGTTCGGCATGTTAACGCCGCACTGGATGTATGCCTGGTTTTTACCCATTGCGGTCAAGCAGCAGATGGCGATGGTGCTCGGAGGCGTCTGCGGCGTTCTGACGCTGATTGGCGGCGCCGGTTTGCTCTGGCGTCGTCTGACCAACCAGCGCGTTCGCGCCACCTCGACCGCGCCGGACATCATCATCATGAGCATTCTGCTGATTCAGTGCCTGCTCGGGCTGAGCACCATCCCTTTCTCGGCGCAGTATCCGGACGGCAGTGAAATGATGAAGCTAGTGGGCTGGGCGCAGGGCATCGTCACCTTCCGCGGCGGCTCGTCAGAAATGCTCAGCGGCGTGGCCTTTGTTTTCCGCGTGCATCTGGTGCTGGGGATGACGATTTTCCTGCTGTTCCCGTTCACCCGGCTGGTTCACGTCTGGAGCGCGCCGTTTGAATATTTCACCCGCCGCTACCAGGTGGTACGTTCAAGACGCTGAGCAAAATCCGCAATCATCCCGGGTCGCGGCAAAAACGCCTAACCCGGGCGACAGGATCGCCCCGTAGCCCGGCTATGCGTAGCGCAAGCCGGGTAACATCCCCGTTTGACCGTCACCCCTTATCCAGCCAACGGTTCCTGAACGATATTTATTTTCCGGCCTCGGGATGGGTATCAAACGCCGCCATCACCGCCGCCAGCTCCGCTTCGCTAAAGCCGTATTTGGCATCATCCACGCCGAGGCCAAAACGCGTTTGCAGCGCCTCATACAGCGCCGGAACGTCCGCTAAATCGAGCTTTTCGACGACGTGGTTTTTATCCCAATGGGTAAAGTGGAAATTGGTTAGCGTCATTTTGCCGCCGTCCGGCAAGTGGCGGCACATCAGCAGATGATGGCGGAAGTGCGACTGCGGCCAGTGCGCCGACCAGAAGTTGCCCATCACATAGTCGGAAGCGTACTGGCGACCTAAATCAAAATGGTACATCGACTGCCAGTGGCCGTGATGGCTGAACTGCAGCGCCCACTCTTCCCCTTCGTAAATCAGGCGATATTCGCCGTGCGGGGTGGATTGTTCTATATCTGCCAGCAGCTTAATCGGCGCGGTCAAGGTCTGGCCGCCGAAACCAACGTCGGCAATCCAGCGTTCCCCCTCTACCTCCACCAGCAGCAGCCGATGGGTACGCGGCGGCATATGCGGCGGATTGGCCAGCACCACGCGCCCCAGAAGGCTGCGCACGGTAAAGCCGATCTCGCGCAGCGCTCTTTCCAGCAGGCCGTTTTGCTCGAAGCAGTAGCCGCCGCGACGACCGTGAATCAGCTTCTCTTCGAGGGTGCGATCGTCGAGATGTATCTCTCTGGGCAGCAGCACATCCAGATTTTCAAAGGGGATCGCGCCGTTATGGTGAATATGCAGTTCGCGCAGGGTGTGAAGTGAAACGTCCGGGGTGCCCGTCCAGCCCAGACGAGAAAAATAGGCGCTTAAAAAGGGACTCATCAATGCCTCCAGCAATCGGTGTCCGACATTTATAGCCTGTTTTTCCCGCCTGACCAGCTATTTTGTGCGATCGTATTTATCCGCGCGTACCCCGCTGCATCAGCGCCAGCGCGCAGAGCATCAGCCCCAGACCGGTAAAGAGCGTCAGCGATGCCATTGCCATTCCCTCTCCCGCCGAGCCCTGCTCAAACTGGCGCCAGATAAACACCGCGACGGTTTGCGTCCCGGCCGGCGCAAGCAGCAACGAGGTCACCAGCTCGCGGGAGGCAACGGCGAACACCATCAGCATCGCCGCCAGCAGCGCCGGAAAGACCAGCGGAAGAACGATCAGTCGCAGCGCCTGCAGTGCCGTTGCGCCGTGCACCCGCGCCGCGGGTTCGAGATTATTGCCAAGCTGACGCAGCGCGCTGCTGACGTAGCGCACCGGCCAGGGCAGCAGCAGACAGCAGTAGGAAAGCAGCAGCATAAACCAGGTGTTGTAGGGGGACACCGGCCAGAACGGCTGGTTCCACAGCAGAATCAGCCCGACGCCCACCACCACGCCCGGCAGCGCCGCCGGCAGCAGCGATAGCGCATCAACAAAGGCGCTCCCCTTCATTTTTTGCACCACAACCAGCCAGGCGGCGAGCAGCCCCACCAGGCCGACAACCCCTGCCGAAGCCAGCGCCAGCGAAAGGCTGGTTGCCAGTGCCGACAGCGCGTCGCCCTGCTGAGCAAACAGCGCGGCAAAATGACGAAGGGTAACATTGTCAGCGTGGATACCGCCCGACAGCGTGCTCATCAGGCTGGTCAGCACCATCGACGCGCCCGGCATCACCACCGCCAGCCCCCCGACGCCCGCCATCACTAGCACCGCCGGAAGCGTCAGCCAGCCCAACTCCGCCCCGCTATTCTCTCCCGGCTTGCCGGTGACGCTGGTGACCTCTTTATCGCCGTTCAGCCGTTTTTGCAGCCACCAGGCCAGCAGCGCCACCGCGATCAGCAGCAGCGAAAGCAGCGACGCGCCGGGCAGATCGACAGGCCAGTCGGCGAGCTTTTTCTCAATGCCTACGGTCAGCATGACCAGCCCTGCCCGCGACCCCAGGGCCGCCGGAACGCCGTACTCTTCAATGGCAAGGGTAAACGCCAGCAGCATCCCCGCCGCCAGAGCCGGAGAAAGCATCGGCAGCGTGATGTGCCAGAACGCTCGCCAGGCGCTGGCGCCGTGCACCCGGGCGACAATCGCCAGCCGCTGACCGCTGGCCAACAGGCTGCGCGAAACGGCAAAATAGACCACCGGGAAAATATTGAGCGTCATCACCAGCACAATCCCGGAACGGCTAAAAAGCAGATCGTTGAGATCCCAGCCGGTCAGCTGCTGGAGATAGCCATGACTTTGCAGCATCAGCATCCACGACAGCGCGGCAATATAGGGCGGCGTCAGAAACGGGATCAGAAAGAGCAGATCCCACAGCCGCGGCAGCGGGATAGTAAACAATCCCCGCAAGACGCCCAGCGGTAGACCGATGACCACGCTCATCAGCGCCACGCCGCAGGCCACCCACAGGGTACCGCCGAGCATCGTCGGCAGCTGCGGGTCGGCAATCAGCGTTGATACGCCGCTAAACGCGCCGCCCAGCGAACCGGCGCTAAACTGGGGAAAAATTGCCTGGAGGACAATAAACAGCAGCGGCAATGCCACCAGCACCAGCAGCGCCGCCAGCGTGCCCGCTGAAATAAGTCTCTGTTTCACGGTATATTCCTGGATACGATCTTACCCGGCTCGCGCTACGCTTAGCCGGGCTACGGGGTCACAGCCGTCTGCGGTCCGGTAGCCAGAACAGGCGCGCCAGCGCCGCCTCCGGGGAATGTGCCCGGGCTGATGCCCAGGCGTTGCCTCTTCCCGGCTCGCGCTGCGCTTAGCCGGGCTACGAGGTCACAGCCGTCTGCGGTCCGGTAGCCCGGACAGGCGCGCCTGCGCCGCCTCCGGGGAACGTGCCCGAGCCAACTTTCGAAGCCCGGGGGAAAAGTCGGTTTACTGGGCGAAAAGCGTATTAAAGCGGGAAAGCACCGCGCTACGTTCGCTATTGCCCTCGCCTGCGGTCGGCAGAATTTTCAGCTCGTTGAGCAGCGGGCGCTTCGCCTGAACATCGCTGCGGGCGGGCATAAGCCAGGCGTCGGCGACCAGCGCCTGGCCTTCCGGCGACAGCACATAATCAACGAAGGCTTTTGCGTCGTCAGCATGCTGGCTGGTTTTGAGGATCATCATCGGCCGCGGTGCAATGACCGTGCCGCTGGCCGGGAAAATCACCTTTAGCGATTCGCCCTGATGGATATTGCCGTAAGAGACATAATCAACCGCGCCGAATACCGCCGCTTTCGCCCCCTGCATCACCGGCGTCACCGCCTGGGCGTTCGGCCCGCTGACCACCATGCCATTCTTCTTTAACGCATCAAACAGCGCCCAGGCTTTATCGCCCATGCCATTCTGTAACCCGATCAGCAAATCCAGCGACGCGCCGGAAAGTGCCGGGTCCGGCGTCGTCACTTTGTCTTTGAACGCCGCTTCGGTCAGGTCGCGCCACTCTTTCGGCTCCGGAGTGCCGCTTTTGGTATTCCAGACGATCCCCAGGGCCGAAATACCCTGAGCAACGTAATCGGCGGATTTCAGGTTCGCCGGGACCTTATCGGCATTGGCGCTCTGATACGGCAGCAGCCAGCCGCGGTGATGCAAATCTTCCGCCGTATCCCACGAGGCGGAAATCAGCACATCCGCCTGCGGGTTAGCCTGCTCGGCCTCGAGACGCGCCATCACCTTACCGGTGGTGGCCTGGAAAATATTCACCTTAACGCCGGTTTTCTTCTCATAGCCGCTGGCAAGGTTTTTCGCCAGCGAGCCCGGCCCGGCGGTGTAGACGGTGAGCGCCTGGGCGCTGGAGATCGTGGTGGCGGACAACATCATCGCGAGCGCGGCTCCTTTGGTAACGGTGATAACGGTTTTCATACGGATTCCCCTGAGGTTGAAGTCACGTCGCGGACGGCGGCAATGCAGCCCGCAGATAAATGAATAATTTTGTCGGCCAGCAGTTCGGCTTCGCGACGGTCGTGGGTGACGTAGACAGCAGTGATGCCCAGCTGGCGCAGCAGGCGGCTCATTTCGAGGCACAGCGACTCGCGCAGCTCGCTGTCGAGATTGGAGAGCGGCTCATCGAACAGCAGCACGCGCGGTTCTGCGACGATGGCGCGGGCCAGCGCAACGCGCTGCTGCTGACCGCCGGAAAGACCCGACGGTTTGCGGTCGGCGAACCCGCTGAGACCGACCATCGCCAGCGCCTCCTCGACCCGTTGCTGTCGCTGCTGACGCCCGACGCCGCGCATACGCAGCGGGAAAGCCACGTTCTGCGCCGCCGTCATGTGCGGCCACAGGGCGTAATCCTGAAAGACCATGCCGAGATCGCGCTGCTCCGGCGGCAAGCCCCAGCCGGTTTTCGCCACCAGGCGATCGCCAAAGTGAATGCTGCCGCTGGCGGGTACGGTTAATCCGGCGAGCAGGCGCAGCAGCGTGCTTTTACCGCAGCCAGAAGGCCCCAGCAGCGCAACAATGCTGCCCGCATCGATATGCAGATCGATCTGATTAAGCACGGTGTGAGCGCCGAAGGCGAAAGAAACGCCGTCGAGTTTAATGCTGGTAAGCGCGCGCATTATCGCCCTCCCGTTGGGAAAGCGAGACTCTGCCCGCGGTCAACATCCGCCGGCGCGCGCTCACCTGAGACAAATTCAGGGGAGCTAACATATTGTTATCCTCTTTGGGACTTAGTGACGCCGACTATAGGGACCCTCGATGACGTATTGATTACATTTTCATTGCGGATTAACGTGTTGTCTGGCATCAGACCCATTTACCAAGGAACGCATATGAGCCGTTTTCGCCACGTGGAACTTCAGTACGCCAGTCGCCTGCTCAACCATGGCCCAACAATTTTGATAACCAGCTATGACGCCCACTCTCAACGCCGTAACGTCATGGCCGCCGCTTGGTCGATGCCGGTGGAGTTCGCTCCGCCGAGGCTGGCCATCGTGGTAGATAAAAGCGCCTGGACGCGGGAAATTATTGAGCGCAACGGCGCATTTGGCATCGTCGTTCCCGGCGTCGAGGCCGCCAGTTGGACCTACGCGGTCGGCAGCATCAGCGGACGCGATGAGGATAAATTTAACGCTTACGGCATCCCGGTCGTGCAAGGTCCGGAGCTGGGCTTGCCGCTGATTGAAGAGAAGTGTCTTGCATGGATGGAGTGCCGACTGCTGCCGGCAACAGCGGCTCAGGAGCAGTACGATACGCTGTTTGGCGAAGTGGTTTCCGCCGCCGCCGATGAGCGCGCGTTCGTCAGCGGACGCTGGCAGTTCGACGACGATAAGATCAATACCCTCCATCATCTCGGCACCGGCAACTTTGTTGCCAGCGGCCGCCACGTCCGCGCCAATACCCCGGAAGAATAGCCCCCGCTCGCCTCCGGGGCAATTCTTCACCACCCTGCGCGTCTCTCCCGGGGGCGGCGCACAGCGCCTTGCCCGGGCTACCGGACCGCAGACCGCTGAGGGCGCGTAGCCCGGACAGATGCGCAGCATCGCCTCCGGGAGGTGAACTAGCGCAGCAAACGCCGCCGGTCTTCGCTGGGCGTCAGGCCAAAGACCTTTTTATATAAGGTGGTAAAGTGGTTGCTGTTGGCAAAACCGCATAAATAAGCCACTTCGGTAATCGTCATATCGGTCTCGCGTAATTTGACGCGCGCCGAAACTAAGCGCAGACGCTTTAAATAATTATCCGGCGTCAATCCCGTCGCCTCTTTAATATGGCGAAAAGCGGTCCGCGTGGTCAGGTGGAATTTCTCCGCCAGCTGCGGCCAGTTATGTTCTTCAAAACAGTGCTCCTGTAGCCAGGTCAGCAATTTATGCAGCTTATATTTGGTGGTGCTATATTCGGCTTCGGTTTCCGCATGCAGAATCGTCGTCACCAGCTGGAAAAAGGCGGCTTCGCGCAGGGCAATATTTTGCCCCCGCCGCAGCTCGGCAGAAAATATTTTATCTACCAGTTCCTTGCAGATATGGCGGGTATCCGGCGCCAGCCAGCCGTAGCAGGAAGCCTTTCGTGCGGAGAACGTCTGCAATAAGGTGTCGAGAGGCTGTAAATAATGAAATTCTACCAGTGGGTTAATTAATACGTTAATTAACTTAAGCGTTCCCAGCTCATCATAATAGTGAACATCGCCCGGCTGAACGTAAAAAACGTCGCCCTGCTGAATATATAATGGCCGGCCATTAATAACGTGTAAGCCGTGCCCTTCTTCAACGATCACCAGTTCAGCAAACTCGTGACTATGTTCATGGCTATTATCTTCCGGATCGCTGGCGTACATTCCCAGCTTATCCTGCGGATGGGTGAAATAATACTCAACGGTTAGCATCATCGATCGGGTCCAAAACGGCATACGGCGCAGGGGCAAGATAATGCATTTAACCGGCCGCCACGAGCAAGATTTATGGAATTGTGATCGGCGACCCGCTCATCTCATTATCAGTGCCATTTTGCCAGATGCATTGGCATTGCCAGAGTGGTTGCCGCGGGCGGCGGCGTCTTATGCTGCGGACAAATCAACACAGAGGACGCAGTATGTCACAGGCAATTCAGCATAATTCTCAGGTCATGATGACCCGCCACCCGAATTTTTTACGTACCGCCGAGGCGCTCCGGCCCGCGCTGAGTCGTCAGGCACACCCACCGATCGCGGTAGTCGAAGCCCACGCCGACGCCGCGGCGCTCTTCGGCTGGCGCGCCGAGCCGGTGAGCACCCTGGCCGCGCTTTACCAGCGCGAGCTGAGTAGCGGCGATAGCGTCATTATTGATTTTGGCAGCCACTACGTTGGCTACCTGCATTTTCTCTGCCAGAGCGCCGGGAGTCCGCCGGACGCTCCGGCCCATCTGCAGTTGACCTTCGGCGAAACGCTGAGCGAAGTGTGCGAACCGTTCAGCGACTATCAGGGCTGGCTCAGCAGCAGCTGGCTGCAGCAGCAGGATCTGTGGCTTGATGTCCTGCCCGCCGAAATTGACCTGCCGCGCCGCTACTGCTTCCGCTATCTGAAGGTGGAGGTCAAAGCCGTTTCGCGCAAGTTTCGCCTGCAGTTCACCCAGATTGAGGTTAACGCGGTCACCTCGGCCAGCGGCGCATGCCCGGCGGCGACAACCTCCGACCCGCAGCTCCGGGCCATCGATAACGTTGCCGTGCTGACCCTGCAAAACTGCATGCAGGAAGTATTTGAAGATGGCCCCAAACGCGACCGCCGCCTGTGGCTCGGCGATTTACGTCTGCAGGCGCTGGTCAACGATGTCACCTTCGCACGCCACGATCTGGTGCGCCGCTGCCTGTACCTTTTTGCCGGGCATACTCGCGAGGACGGCATGGTATCGGCCAACGTGTTCGTGCAGCCGGATGTCATTGCGGACGATACCTTTCTTTTTGATTATTCATTGTTTTTTGTCGACGTCCTCTACAACTATCTGCAAAGCGCGGAGGATATGGCCACGGCCCGCGAGCTGTGGCCCACGGCGCGTCGTCAGGTAGAACTGGCGCTGACCCGCTGCGATGCCTCCGGCATTGTGCGCGATAGCGACGACTGGTGGGTGTTTATCGACTGGCAGGCGTCGCTGAATAAACAGGCGGCGGCGCAGGGGGTACTGATTTACTGCCTGCAGCGCGCTATCTGGCTGGCGGAGCGTTTCGAACCTGAGCTGGCCGCAAGCTATTGCCAGCGTTTACAGCAGCTCAAAGCGGCGGCCCTCGATGCGTTATGGGACCCGCAGCAGGGCTTTTACGTCAGCGGCGCCCGGCGGCAGGTCTCCTGGGCATCGCAAATCTGGCTGGTGCTGGCGGAAGTCGGCACGCCGCAGCAGCGCCGGGAGATCATGCGCAACCTGGAGAAAAATCCCCCCGCTGTCGCCATGAATACACCCTACCTGCGTCATCACTATATCGCCGCCCTTCTGCAGTGCGGGCTGCGCGACGAGGCAATTGCGCAGATCAAAGCCTACTGGGGAGCCATGGTCGACTACGGCGCCGATACCTTCTGGGAAATCTTCGACCCGGCGCATCCTGATTTTTCCCCTTATGGCAGCAAACTGATAAACAGTTATTGCCATGCGTGGAGCTGCACCCCGGCCTGGTTTATTCGCCAGTACGGACTTTAACAACAACGATAAGCGAGTGTATTTTTATGGCAGAAACAACCTTTACCCTGTGGCGGCAGCGCCTTGGCTATGGCATCGCCGACCTCTCCTGCAACCTCGTGTGGCAGATGATCTCTCTTTATCTGATGTTCTTTTACACCGACGTGATGGGCCTGCCCGCCTATTACGTTGGCCTGATGTTTCTCGTGACGCGTCTGGTGGATGGCGTTGCCGACGTGCTGATGGGGCTGGTTATCGACAATACCGCCACCCGCTGGGGACGCTGTCGTCCGTATCTGCTTATTGGCGCGATCCCCTTCGGATTGCTGTGTATTCTGGCCTTCTACGTGCCGGATTTCGGCACCACCGGTAAGCTGATCTACGCTTTTATCACCTATCTGTGCCTGTCGTTTCTCTATACTATCGTCAACATTCCGTTTTGCGCCATGCTGCCGTTTCTGACGAACGACTCGCGGGAACGCACCACGCTGTCGGCGGTGCGTATTCTGCTCGGCTCGCTCGGCGCGACCATCGTCGCGGTCGCCACTCTGCCGCTGGTTGGCGCGCTGGGGAAAGGCAATCAGCAGCACGGCTTCTTCTACACGGCGGTGGTTTTCGGCGTTATTGCCACCTTCTTCCTGCTGGTGAGCTTCCGGAACGTTAAGGAAAATATCAGCATTACGCAGGAGCGCATGACCTTAAAACGCGCCTGGGTCAGCCTGCGCGCCAACCGGCCGTGGTTCGTCTTCGCCATCAATATTTTCCTGATGTGGGGCGCGTTTTTCTTCCAGACCGGGGCGCTGGTCTACTTTTTCCATTATTACGTCGGCAATAACGATCTCACGGCGATCGTCGCCGGGATCTCCACCTTCGTTCCTCTGCTGGGTACCCTCACCGTGCCGCTGCTCGCCAGCCGGATGAAAAAGCGCCACGTTTATCTGGTCGCCAGCGCGATCAACCTGGTCGGCATGGGCATGATGATGGCGGCAGGCGTTAACAGCTGGGGCCTGGTTGCCGGTGCGGTGGTGCTATCGCTTGGCGCCGGACAGCGCACGGCAATTTACTTCTCCATGCAGGCCGATCCGGTGGATTACGGGGTGTGGAAAACCGGCATCAATACCGCCGGCATTTTGACCTCTGTCAACGGCTTTCTTGGCAAGGTGGCTATGGCGGGCGCGGGCGCTATTACCGGGGTACTGCTCTCATCCGGCGGCTATATCGCCAACCAGGCCCAAAGCGACGGCGCGATGCTGGCGATAAAAGCCTGCTACCTCTATATCCCGGCGCTGCTGATTGTCGCCTCAATGCTGTGGATTGGCCGCTTCTATCGCCTCGACGACCAGTATGAACAGATCCGCGCCGACCTTGATGCCGGACGCCGCGCGCCGTCGGACGCGTCGTCAGTCGCCGGAGAAAACCACGCCCTGTAAGGCGCAGCACACCCTTCATACCTCTGAAAAAAATAAGGATTAATATGCGTATCTCTTTGATTAGCGCGGCGGTTTGCTGCGCCCTTTTTTCGGCTTACGGCGCAAATGCGGCTCCGCTCACCGTCGAACAACGGCTGGCGCTGCTGGAGGCCCGGCTTAATCATGCGGAGCAGGAGGCCGGAGAGGCTAAACGTCGGGCGCAGCAGGCGGAGCTGCGCACCAGCGCGGCAGAACAGCGTGCGGCGGCGGCGGAAAAACAGGTGCAGACGTTAAGCCAGCGCACCGATGCCACGGAGCAAAAGCAGCAGGCTGCCGACAAACAGCTGGCGAAAACCCGCCTTACCGACGGCTTTGAATTTAACGCCTACGCCCGCTCCGGAATGCTGGTCAACAGCCACGGCAAAGGCGCGCGCGGCGGCCCGGGGATCTCGCCGGCCAGTTCGCTCAACGGTGACGCCCACGTTGGCCGTCTCGGCAATGAGAAAGATAACTACGTGGAGCTCAGCTTCGGCAAAAAAATGACCTTCAGCGACGGGTCGTGGGCGCACTTTAAAACCATGCTTGCCGACGGCGCGACCAACCCGGATCCGTGGGTGCAGGATAACGACAGCCACCATCTGAACGTGCGCCAGCTGTACGTCGAGATGGGTAATTTCGCCGATTTTTCCGGGCCGTTCAGGAGCGCCTCCATCTGGGCGGGCAAGCGTTTCGACCGCGATAACTTCGATATCCACTTTACCGATAGCGATATTATGTTCCTCGGCGGTACCGGCGGCGGGATCAATGACGTCAACTGGAACAGTACGCTGCGCGGCGATTACTCGGTCTATGCGCGCAGCTTTGGCGATCTGGGCAGCGATAACTATCAGGATAACGATATACAAAACCTGATGTTTACCGCCAACCACTTCTGGAACAACTGGCAGCTGATGACCACGGCGATGACCGCCCAGGGTAACGATGACCTGAAAGATACGACGTCGACGACCGGCAGCTACGCCCTGCGCAGCGATAATACGGCGAAAAACGGCTACTACGCGATGCTGGCGTATCACGACAAACAGCGGTTTTATGGCCTGGCGCCGGGCGTTTCGGAGAGCGCCCTGCAGTACGGCGGCGGGCTGGGCGCCGAAGCGCGGCAGCCGGGCAGCGACGGCGATCTTACCGAAAACGCCAAATCTCTGCGCTTTGCGTCATACGGTATTTTGCCGCTGGGGAAAAACTGGCAGCTTGCGCCATCGGTTATCGCCCAGCATAGCGAAGACCGCTATCGCGACGGGGACCGCTACGATTGGGCAACCTTCAACCTGCGGGTTTCCCAGGGGATCACCCGCAACTTCGCCCTGCTGTACGAGGCGTCCTGGCAATATATGGACCTGAATCCCAACGGCCGAACCTATCGCTACGACAGCGGCGTGCATCAATACCAGGCGGTGAGCGGCGATTTTTACAAGCTGACCTTCGCCCCGACGTTTAAAGTGGGCGATGTATTGGATATTAAAGCGCGGCCGGAGATACGTTTCTTTGTTACGTGGATGAACTGGGATAAAGATCTGGATCGCTACGCGATCAACGATGATTTCGGCAGTAAAGGCTTTACCGCCGGCGGAAACTGGAACTTTGGCGTGCAGACGGAGATTTGGTTCTAATACAGCAGCCCACGCGCTTCTTCCCGGGGGCGGCGCAGAGCGCCTGCCCGGGCTACCGGACCGCAGATCGCCGGGAACGCGCAGCCCGGACAGATGCGCAGCATCGCCTCAGGGAAATTCTGCCACTCCGCGCTCTCTCCCGGGGGCGGCGCAGAGCGCCTTGCCCGGGCTACCGGACCGCAGATCGCCGGGAACGCGTAGCCCGGACAGATGCGCAGCATCGCCTCCGGGAAATTCTGCCACTCCGCGCTCTCTCCCGGGGGCGGCGCAGAGCGCCTGCCGGGCTACCGGACTGCAAACCGCCGGGAACGCGTAGCCCGGACAGATGCGCAGCATCGCCTCCGGGAAAGAAACCGGGTTACATGCTATAGCCCGGTTTCTTAATCAACTGTTCCATCTGCGGGGCGATTTCGCTGTCCCACACCTGCTGCCAGTCGCTCGGCTCAACCTGCTTCAGGGCCACGCTCACTGAACTCTCTTTGCTGTTGAGGTGGCGAATCAACACCTCGGTAATATCGGCGGCCAGCGCCGCTTTTTGTTCATCATTCAGGTCGCGGGGAAAACATTTAATATCAACGTGCGGCATAGCAGGCTCCTTTATTGTCTGGACGATAAAACTAGCATAACCCGCGTCATCCGGATCGCTTTTTGTACTTTAAATCAGCTCGTTGCGGCGCAGAACGGCTTCGAGTTTGGGATGGCGATACACCGCATCCGCCACGGCGACGAATTTTGGCGTCTGCGCCGCAAACCACTCCCGGCGCGGGCCCCAGGCGCACATCGCCGCAATATAGCAGTCCAGCAGGGTTATTTCCGTCCCCAGCGCATACGGCGCGGCGGCAAGCTGCTCCTCCAGCCACAGATAGAGCGATTTGCGATAGCTGATGCAGCTTTCCCGCAGCTGGTCTGGCGCATCGGCGGCCCAGCGCTCCGGGTAATCCGCAAAGGTAAAGGTGGGATAGACGTTCGCCACCAGCCAGATGAGCAGACGCTGAAAGGCATGCCGCTGCGGCGATCCCGGCGCCGGAGCCAGATCCGGTCGAACGTCGAGGATCATCAGGGCAATCGCCGCGGTTTCGGTCATCACGCTGCCGTCTGCAAGCGTCAGGGTCGGCACCTGACACAGCGGGTTTATCTTTTTGAGGCGGTCGCGCTGCGGGCCCGGCTGGTCAAAGCCCTCAACGTTAACAAAATGGTACGGGATATCGGCCAGCGTCAGCATCAGTTCGCTAATTGTTGAGCCCCAGCCGGGTACGCCATAGACGGTGATCATATTCTGCGCCCTCGATGAATTTGCCGCTCAGGAACAGAGCGGCGACGGGTTTAGCAATTTTGCAGTATAGATTTGATTACGCCATGCCGCTATTGAGGCCCCCTCGCACATGCGAAACGGCAGAGCTACGCCGACTCGCGCGCCACCAGGTGAAAGCCGATATCAATAATCGCTTCCCCTTCTTCTCCGCCCTCTATGCGGTCGGCAAGCAGCGTGGCCGCCTGCTCGCCGATGGCATGACGGTCGACGCTGACGGTGGTGATGGCCGGACGGTTGCTGGCGGCGAAGTCCAGATCGCCAAAACCGATCACCGCCAGATCCTGCGGCACGCGCAGCCCCCGGCTTTCGGCTTCCATAATCGCCCCCTGGGCAAGGGTATCGGAGCTGCAGACGATAACGTCAAACTCGCCGCCGGCGAGCAGCTCGGCCAGCCCGCGACGCCCCAGCGCCAGCGATGCCGGAAGCGGCACCTCGACCTGCGGCGCATCGTCAATGCCGTTTTTGGCCAGCCGGGCGCGGAGCCCCTGCTTTCGCAACGTCGCGCGCGCATCGCCAGCCCACAGCAGACCCGGGCGGCGGTAGCCTTTTTCCAGCAGGTACTCGCCAATGGTTTCGCCGACTTTTTCATGCGAAAAACCGACCAGCATATCCAGCGGCGTCGGGGTGAGATCCCAGATTTCCACCACCGGCGTGGCGGCGTTGAGGATCGTCTTCTTCAACGCCGGGGCGTGCTGAATGCCGGTCAACACCACGCCATCCGGACGCCGGGAGAGTAAGGTTGCTACCAGCTCGGCTTCGGTCTGTCGGCTGTAGCCCGCCACGCACAGCAGCATATGGTAGCCGCGCGCCGCCAGGGTATCGCTCAGCGCCTGGATGGTATCGACAAACATATTGTTATTGATTTGCGGCACCACCACGGCCACCAGCTTGCTGCGCCTGGAGGCCAGGCCGCCGGCCAGCGCGTTAGGGATATAGCCCGTTGCCTGCACCGCCTGCATCACTTTCTCGACCGTTTTTGGCCTCACCAGCTGCGGCGTATTCAGCGCCCGGCTGACCGTCATCGACGACAATCCGGCGCTACGGGCTACGTCATCCAGCGTCGGCGCGCGCGTCGGTTTTCTGCTTTTCACGACTAAGCCCCTGTGTTGAGTCGTTTTCTGTGGGCATTATTGATGATGGCCCACGCAATTGCCAGCGCTCACCTCGACATCCTCAATAGAATCAAATACCTGAAACACAAAATGTTATCGCTATCATTTTGATTTGTGATTTTTCACAAACCTTTTTGGATCGTGACCTGCGCTGCATAATTTTACCCTTTATAACCGCTAATTGTGATCGTTTGTACAAATTAAAATCACTGTCGTAGCGCCAGGATAATTTCAGGATTAAAAATGTTAGCGCAAACATTTTACCACTAAAAAGGAACTGACTATGACCTCGAGCGCTAATTCCGAGTCCGTGACCTACGCCAAAGCTTCCGGCGTCAAAACCGCCGCTGAAACCGGCGACCGCATTGAACACGTCAAACTGTCGCTGGCCTTTCTGCCGCTGGCGACCCCCGTTAGCGATGCAAAGGTTCTGACCGGTCGGCAAAAACCGCTTACCGAAGTAGCGATCGTTATCGCGGAAATCCGCTCCCGGGACGGCTTTGAAGGCGTTGGCTTCAGCTATTCCAAGCGTGCGGGCGGCCAGGGCATTTACGCCCACGCCAAAGAGATCGCCGATAATCTGCTCGGCGAAGACCCGAACGATATCGACAAGATCTACACCAAACTGCTGTGGGCCGGCGCATCCGTTGGCCGCAGCGGTATGGCGGTACAGGCCATCTCCCCTCTTGATATTGCGCTGTGGGATATGAAAGCCAAACGCGCCGGACTACCGCTGGCGAAACTGCTCGGCGCGCACCGCGATTCCGTTCAGTGCTACAACACCTCCGGCGGCTTTCTGCATACGCCGCTGGATCAGGTGTTAAAAAACGTGGCTATCTCCCGTGAGAACGGGATTGGCGGGATTAAGCTGAAGGTCGGTCAGCCGAATACCGCCGAAGATATTCGTCGCCTGACGGCGGTGCGTGAGGTGCTGGGCGATGACTTCCCGCTGATGGTGGACGCCAACCAGCAGTGGGATCGCGAAACCGCCATCCGCATGGGGCGCAAAATGGAGCAGTTCAATCTGATCTGGATTGAAGAGCCCCTTGACGCCTACGATGTTGAAGGCCACGCGCAGCTCGCCGCCGCGCTGGATACGCCGATTGCCACCGGCGAGATGCTGACCAGCTTCCGTGAACATGAGCAGCTTATCCTCGGCAACGCCAGCGACTTTGTCCAGCCGGATGCGCCGCGCGTCGGCGGGATCTCCCCGTTCCTGAAGATTATGGATCTGGCGGCGAAGCACGGTCGCAAGCTGGCCCCGCACTTTGCGATGGAGGTACACCTGCATCTCGCCGCCTCCTACCCGCTCGAGCCGTGGCTGGAGCACTTCGAGTGGCTGAACCCGCTGTTTAACGAACAGCTGGAGCTGCGCGACGGGCGGATGTGGGTTTCCGAACGCCACGGTCTGGGCTTTACCCTGAGCGAACAGGCCCGCCGCTGGACCCAGCAAAGCTGCGAGTTTGGTAAACGCCCTTAACCGAATTCCCCGGATGGCGGCGTAAGGGCTACAGGCCCCGTAGCCCGGGCAAGGCGCGTCAAGCGGCGCATCTGTCCGGGCTACCGGTCCGCAGATGACTGGAATCCGTAGCCCTGCCGGGGAAATACCTCTTATTGACTGTACCCACAATAAACAACCCTGCAAAGGAGTTGAAGATGACTACCCCCTTAAAACGCAGCAACGTGCGTTACGGCATATTACTGTTTTTATTTCTGGCTACCGTATTTAATTATGCCGACCGGGCTACGCTGTCCGTCGTCGCGCCTATTATGAGCAAAGAGCTAGGCTTTGATCCCGAGGCGATGGGGCTGGCCTTTTCAGTTTTTGGTATCTCCTACGTCATTATGCAAATACCCGGCGGCTGGCTGCTGGATAAATATGGTTCGCGGCTGGTCTACGGCTGCGCGCTGATTGGCTGGTCGATCGTCACCATGTTTCAGGGAACGATCTATCTGTTCGCCAGCCCATTGATCGTACTGGTGATTCTGCGTCTGATGATGGGCGCGATTGAAGCCCCCGCCTTCCCCGCTAACAGCCGTCTCAGCGTACAGTGGTTTCCCAATAAAGAGCGTGGATTCGTCACCTCGGTCTATCAGGCCGCGCAGTATATTTCCCTGGGAATTATTACGCCGCTAATGACGATTATTCTGCATAATTTAAGCTGGCACTACGTATTTTATTATATTGGCGCTATCGGCGTGGTGCTGGGAATATTCTGGCTGGTAAAAGTAAGAGATCCCTCTCATCATCCAAAAATTAACCAACAGGAGCTCGACTATATTCGCGAAGGCGGCGGCGAGCCGGAATTAGGTACGAAAAAAACGCAGCAGAAATTAACCCTCGCGCAGATTAAAAGCGTCTGCGTCAATCGCATGATGATCGGCGTGTATATCGGCCAGTTCTGCGTAACGTCCATTACCTGGTTCTTCCTGACGTGGTTTCCCACCTATCTCTACCAGGCCAAAGGTATGTCGATCCTCAAGGTCGGTTTTGTCGCCAGTATCCCGGCCATTGCCGGATTTATCGGCGGACTGCTCGGTGGGGTATTCTCAGACTGGCTGCTCAAACGCGGCTACAGCCTGACGACCGCCCGCAAGCTGCCGGTGATCTGCGGCATGCTGCTCTCCTGCGTGATTGTCGTCGCCAACTACACCATCTCAGAAGTGGTGGTGATCGCCGCCATGAGCCTGGCCTTCTTTGCTAAAGGTTTCGGTAACCTCGGCTGGTGCGTGCTGAGCGACACCTCGCCGAAGGAAATGCTGGGAATTGCCGGCGGGGTTTTCAACATGTGCGGCAACCTGGCGAGTATTATCACGCCGCTGGTTATCGGCGTGATCCTCGCTAATACCCACTCCTTTGATTACGCCATCCTGTACGTCGGTTCCATGGGCGTGCTGGGCCTGTTCTCCTATCTGTTTATCGTCGGGCCGCTGGATCGTTTGACGCTGACCCCGCGCGCCGCCTGATTTAAAACCCTGGCGAGCATTCGCCTCCGCTGTTTCGCATCACACTCCTGCGAAACAGCGTTTTTTTAGTAGGTTATCCCCGGCGGATTCACTTCCGATTGCGTCACCTCTTCGCCCTGCTCTCCCCAGCGCGCCAGCACCTTCTGGTATTCCCCGCGAGCAATCGCGCCATTCAGCGCCGCCTGCAGCGCCACCACCAGGCCGTTACCCTTTTTGGTCGTCGTGGCAACGTACGCTTTTTTCGGCCCCAGGCCGACGACTTTGGTTTTGCCGCTGAGCGCCGCTTTATAGGCCGCCACCGACTGCGGCCCAAAGAACACGTCCGCGCGACCGGACTGAATATAGAGGTTGCCCGAGGCATCATCGGTCAGGTAGACCGGCAGCGCGGGTTGCCGCCCGGCGGCTTCGTTTTCGGCGTTCCAGCCGAGCAAAATCCGCTCCTGGTTAGTCCCGGACCCGACGATCACTTTTTTACCCGCGAGATCCGCCGGACCGCTCACGCGGGCGATATCGCTGGTTGATTTCACGGAAAAGGCCAGAGAGTCAACGCGATAGGTGGCAAAATCAAACTTCTCTTTCCGCTGCTCGGTCACCGCAATATTGACCAGCGCGACGTCGTAGCGTCCGGAAGTAATCCCCAGCGGCCAGTCCTCCCAGGCGGTGGGCACCAACTTTAGCTTCAGCCCGAGGCTGCCGGCCAGCAGCCGGGCAATATCCGGGTCGCTGCCGATACGCGTGCGGTTATCGCTGGCCAACAGCGCCAGCGGCGGCGAATTGAGCGCCGAAATCGCCACCGTTAAGGTACCCGGCTCGACGAAGGCGTAATTTGCCGGGATCTTCGCGATCGCCTGCTCATCGCGGGTCACCGGCAGCGGCTGCTCGTTGGCGCGCAGGTCGATAGCCGCCTGCGATGCCGCAGATAAAGAGAGTAGTGTCAGGGCCAAAAGTCCGTTTCTCATGCCGCTAATACCCTCGATAAGAACTGCCGCGTACGCGGATGCTGCGGTTGGTTCAGCACGGCGTCGCTGCTGCCCTGCTCGACTATCTTGCCGTCGACCATAAACACCACCCGGTCCGCCACCTCTTTCGCAAAACCGATTTCATGGGTGACCACCACCAGCGTGGTGCCGGAGCGCGCCAGCTTTTTAATCACGTCCAGCACTTCCCCCACCAGCTCAGGGTCGAGCGCGGAGGTCGGTTCATCGAACAGCATTACCCGCGGGTTAAGCGCCAGCGCCCGGGCAATAGCGATGCGCTGCTGCTGGCCGCCGGACAGGTGCCGCGACCAGGCGTCGGCTTTATTGCGCAGTCCGACCACGTCCAGCAGTTCATACGCCCGCGCGATCGCCTCTTTGCGGGTCGCCTGCTTATGGGCGATGGGGGCCTCAATCAGATTTTCCAGCACCGTCAGATGCGGGAACAGGTTGAAGTTCTGAAATACGTAGCCGACGTTAACCCGCTGGCGGAGGATCTCTTTCTCTTTCAGCTCGTAGAGCTTGTCGCCTTTACGGCGATAGCCGATATAGTCGCCATCGATCTGAATAAAGCCTTCATCCACGCGCTCCAGATGATTAATCGCCCGCAGCAGCGTCGATTTTCCCGAACCGGACGGCCCGAGGATCACCGTCACCGTGCCGGGTTCGATTTCCAGCGATACGTCATCAAGCGCTTTATGGCGGCCAAAATATTTGCTGACGCCGGTGATGGAGATATGGCCGTTACGAGAGTTGGGCATGGGCGGACTCCTGGGGTTGTGGGCGACGAATGGACTCAACGCGGCGGCTGCTGCGGGCGCTATTGACCGCCGAGCGGCGTTCGCTGCGGGCCAGTCCGCGCTCGACCAGATACTGGATCAGCGACAGCACGCTGGTGATCGCCAGATACCAGGCGGCGCCGACCATCAGCAGCGGGATCACTTCCTGGGTGCGGTTATAGATCATCTGGATGGTGTAAAACAGCTCCGGCATCGCCAGCACGTAAACCATCGCCGTCCCCTTGGCGAGGCTGATAATTTCGTTAAAGCCCGCCGGTAAAATGGTGCGCAGCGCCTGCGGCAGAATAATGCGCAGGGTCCGACGGCTGGCCGGAAGCCCCAGCGCCGCCGCCGCTTCATACTGCCCGTGATCGACCCCGAGAAAGCCGCCGCGGATAATTTCGGCGGTGTAGGCGCTTTGCACCAGGGTCAGCCCGACAACGGCGGTAGAAAACTGCCCCAGTACGTTGATGGTCTCAAAGCTGGCCCAGCGAATCGCGGTGAACGGAATGCCTATCGCTAGCGTGTCGTAAAGATAGGAGAAGTTGTAGAGAATAATCAGCACCACGATCAGCGGCAGCGAGCGGAACAGCCAGATATAGCCCCAGGCCAGGCTGCTCAGCAGCCATGAACTGGAGAGCCGGGCCAGCGCCAGCAGGCCGCCGAGAATAACGCTCAGCGCCGTCGCCAGCAGGGTCAGCAGCAGCGTCTGCCCGAGACCTTCAAGGATCACCGGGTCAAAGAACCAGCGGGCAAAGACGCGCCACTCCCAGCGCGGGTTAAAGGCGACCGATTGAATCACCACCGCCAGCACCAGCAGCGCCAGCACCGCGCCTACCGCCCGCAGCGGATAGCGCGCGGGGACAACCTTAATCGTTTCCTGGGTATGCATATTGGCTCCTTAAGCGCTCTGGCTCAGCGCGCTGACCGCCAGCGCTTTCGTAAAGCGCAGTCGACCATCGAACGGCGGCAGGCTGTACTCTTCCGGATCGCGGCTGAGGTCAAACTGCGCCTCGTAGCCCTGGCTCAGGTAGAGCCGCACCGCTTCCGGCTGCCGAAAACCGGTGGTCAGATAGATATGGCTGTAGCCCGCGAGCAGCGCCCGTCGCTCCAGCTCCTGCACCACTTTCGCCGCCAGCCCCTGCTGGCGCAGACGACGATGGGTCCAGATACGTTTGATTTCTGCCGTATGGGCATCTTTCGGTTTGTACGCGCCGGTGGCGATAATTTCCCCTTCGCGCTCCAGCACGATAAATAGCCCCTGCGGCGCCAGATACCATTCAGTCAGCTCGATTTCGGCATCGCGGGAGAAATAGTCGCCGTAGCGTGCGGCGTACTCGCCGAACAGGCCCTCAATAATCGGCTGCAGCTCCGGCGCTTCCGGGGAGACATCGCGGAATAGATCGCTCATCATGCCTCCTGTTAGTCGCCGAGTCCGGCCGGGTTGATTTCCGATTGCGGAATGCTCTCCACGCCTTCCCCCCAGCGGTTCAGCACCTTCGCGTAGTCGCCGCTGCGGATTGCGCCGTTCAGCGCCGTCTGTACCGGTTCTACCAGACCGCTGCCTTTTTTCACCGTCACGGCAATATGCGCCGCCTTCGGCCAGCCGCCGTCAACGCTGCCTACCAGCTTCGTTTTACCGGTCAGCGCCGCTTTCCACGCGCCGATCACGTTGGGGCCGAAGAAGGCGTCGGCGCGCCCGGACTGCAGCGCCAGGGTCTGGGCGGCGTCGTCTTTGGTGTAGACCGGCGTAAACGGCTTCAGCCCCTTCTTGAGATTCTCGGCGTTCCACGCCAGCAAAATAGCTTCCTGATTGGTGCCGGAGCCGACGATAATCCGCAGCCCGGCAATATCTTCCGCTTTTTCAATTTTGCTCAGCGGACTGGTGCTCTTGACGTAAAAACCCAGCGAATCTTTGCGGTAGGTGGCGAAATCAAACTTCTCTTTGCGCTCTTTGGTCACGGTGATATTGCTGACCGCCGCATCATATTTGCCGGAAGCGACGCCGAGCGGCCAGTCCTCCCACGAGGTGGGTACCACATTCAGCTCCAGCCCGAGGCTGTCGGCCACCAGGCGGGCGATATCCACCTCGCTGCCGAGCAGGGTTTTGTTATCGTCAGAAAACACGGTCAGCGGCGGTGAGTTCAGCGCGGCGACCGCGACCGTCAGCTTACCCGGCACCGCCAGGTGGAGACCTTTCGGCAGCTGCGCGATAGCCTGCGGGTTTTTCGCCGTATGAATCGGCGTTTTGTTGGCTTCGAGGCTCACGCCGGTGCCGTTGATCGTGACGTTCTGCGCCCAGGATGACGCACTAACGGCCAGCGCCAGCGCCAGTAATAGCGATTTTTTCTGCGTTTTCTGCATAGCGGGTGTTCTCTATTATTGTTTTTGGAATTGATTCACGGGCTCTGCCAGCCCTAAGCTTTCGCGCAGCGTGGTGCCGGGATATTCCCGGCGGAATAGTCCGCGCTGCTGAAGAATCGGTACCACCTGGTCCACAAAGCGCGGGAAGGTATCCGGCGTACCGCCCTGGATAATAAAACCGTCCGTCGCGCGCTGTTCAAACCACTGCTGCAGACCATCCGCCACCTCTTCAGCGGTTCCGGCAAAGCGCGGTCGCGGGCTGGCCGCCTCCAGCGCCACCTGGCGCAGCGTCAGGCCGCGTTCGCGGGCATTGCGTTTTATCTCGTCGGTGGTGCTGCGAAAGCTGTTCTGCCCGAGGTCGCCGATATCCGGGAACGCCTCATCCAGCGGATACTGAGCAAAGTCGTGATGTTCAAAATAGCGGCCGAGATAATTCAGCGCGTCTTCAATCGACACCAGCGCAGCGGTGGTCTGGTATTGCTGCTCCACATCGTCGGCGCTGTCGCCAACGATGACGCTGACGCCCTGGAAGATATGCAGTTCGCTCTCCCGGCGGCCGTGCGCTGCAAGCTGGCTTTTGACGTCGCGATAAAAGGCCTGCGCCTCCGCCAGCGACTCCTGATGGGTAAAAATAGCGTCTGCGTGGCTGGCGGCTAACTTTTTACCGTCATCGGAGGCGCCCGCCTGAAAGATAATGGGCCGGCCCTGCGGCGTGCGGGCAATATTTAGCGGACCGGCTACTTTAAAGAAATCGCCGTGATGATTAAGCGTGTGCAGCTTGTTTTTATCAAAGAACTGGCCGCTCTCTTTATTACGAATAAATGCGTCCTGCTCCCAGGAGTCCCACAGGCCTTTGACAACCTGCAGATATTCATCGGCAATACGGTAGCGCAGCGCATGATCGGGATGCTGGGCGCGGGAGAAGTTTTTTGCTGAGCCTTCCAGCGGCGAGGTGACCACGTTCCAGCCCGCGCGGCCGCCGCTCAGATGATCGAGGCTGGCGAACTGGCGGGCGGTGGTAAAGGGTTCGCTGTAGGAGGTCGACAGGGTACCGACCAGGCCTAAACGCGAAGTTACCGCCGCAAGGGTAGATAATACGGTGAGCGGTTCAAAACGATTTAAAAAATGCGGGATCGATTTTTCATTAATATATAAGCCATCGGCAACAAAAATAAAATCGAGCTTGCCCTCTTCCGCTTTTAACGCCGTCTGCTTGACGAACTCAAAGTTAATACTGGCGTCGGCCAGCGCGGCCGGATGACGCCAGGCCGACATATTTCCCGATGCGCCGTGTAATATAGTACCAATGCGCAGCTGCCGTTGTTCAGACATCGTTAATCCTTAGTCAATGACCCTGAATAATTAAAGTGCTTTTAATGCCTGCTCTGCCAGATCGGCAAAGTAGTGCGCCGCCGGGGCGATTAAACGCTCATCCGGGTTAAACGCCGGATGGTGAAGACCAAATTCGCTGGCGCTGCCGATGCTGACGAACGCGCCGGGAATATGCTGAAGATAAACGGCAAAATCCTCCCCGCCGAGATGGAGATCCGCATGGTGCGTGCGGTAGCCAGACTTATCGGCCACGTCGCTGGCGAAAGCGGCCCAGCGCTCATCATTAACCAGCGCGGTCGGTCCGGCGTACCAGAAGACATCTATCTGCGCGCCGAAGGCGCTGGCGAAGCCGGCGGCAATCTCGCTCACCCGCGCTTTCACCCGCTGCTGGACTTCGCTGCTGTGGGTGCGCAGCGTACCTTCCAGCTCGACGCTTTCCGGCAGGACGTTCCAGGTATTGCCGCCCTGAATCCGCGTGACGCTAAGCACCACGGAATCAAGGGTATTCACTTCGCGGCTGGCGACGCTTTGCAGCAGGGTCACCAGCTGGCTGGCCAGCAGAATGGCGTCCTTCCCTTCATGAGGCCGGGCGGCGTGAGCGCCTTTGCCGGTCACCTTAAACACAAAGCGATCGACGTTGGCGTAAAACGCGCCGCCTCGGGTGGCGAATTCGCCCACCGGCAGACCCGGTTCATTATGCATACCGAAAATGGCGGAAACGCCCTCCAGCACGCCGGCGCGAATCAGGGTTTTCGCGCCGCCGAAGCTCTCCTCCGCCGGCTGGAACAGAATACGGACGCGTCCCGCCAGCTGCGCTTCGCGTTGTTTCAGCAGTAAGGCCGCGCCAAGGATCACGCTGGTATGAATATCATGCCCGCAGGCGTGCATTACGCCGGCATTCAAGGAGCGAAACGGCACGCTGGCCGCCTCTTCGATAGGCAGCGCATCGATATCGGCACGCAGGGCTATCACCTTATCGCCGCTGCCCACTTCGGCAACCGCGCCGGTTTTCAGTTCATAAGGCAGAAGGCTGATGCCGCCGCTCTGCAGCCAGTCGCGAATACGTGCGGTGGTGTCGACCTCCTGCAGCGAGAGCTCGGGGTACTGGTGCAGTTCGCGCCGCCAGCGAATTAACTGTTCGGCAAGGCTCATGGCTGCACCTCCGCGCTCAAATGCGCCCGGGCCAGCAGGCGCAGGGAGTTAAGGCGCACCGCGCCATCGTTAATGGGCGTGTCGATAATAAATTCGTCGATGTTCCAGGCCGACTGCAGGGCATCCAGCTGCGCTTTCACCTGTTCCGGGGTGCCGAACAGCACCGCCGATTCCCGCCGGGTAATGCGCGTCGGCCTGCTGCCCGCCTGACGGGCAAAGGCGGCCGCCTGCGCTTCGCTGCCGACGGTGACCCGCTGGCCGTTTTCCAGCTCAACGCCCCATGTTTCGACGGATTTTGCCAGCTCCGCCGCCGTCGCGGCCTCTTCGGCCACGATGACCTGGACGGCAATAATCGCGTCTCGACGGCTCAGTTCACGCCAGCGGGTTAACACCTCGCGCAGCAGCTGCTTATCGCCGTTGAGATGGGCGGCGAAGACGAAGTTCCAGTCCAGCTGCGCCGCCAGCTGCGCGCTCTCCAGGCTGGCGCCGAGCAGAAAGCCGTCGGCGCGACGCGGCGGGATCGGCGTTGCGCGGACGCTCTCCTCACCGTCGGTTTCGGTCAGCGACAGCCAGTTGTCGAGCTGCGCCAGCTGGTCGGCAAAACGCCCCTTTTGCTGGGGGTCAAGCCCCTGCTGTAACGCGCGAGTGGAGAGCGGCAGTCCGCCAGGGGCTTTGCCCACGCCCAGATCCACGCGGCCCGGAGCGAGGGAAGCCAGCATATTGAAGTTTTCCGCCACTTTATACGGGCTGTAGTGCTGCAGCATGACGCCGCCGGAGCCAACGCGAATCCTGCGGGTCTGGCCAAGGATCCAGGCAATGGCCAGCTCTGGCGACGGACTGGCGAGCTGGTCAGTATTGTGGTGTTCGGCTATCCAGAAGCGATGATAGCCCCAGGCTTCCGCCTGTTGCGCAAGCGTTAATGTACGCGCCAGCGCCTGGGCAGCCGTTTCTCCGGCTGCCAGCGGGCTTTTATCCAGGATACTGATTCGATAAGACATTTCGCAGGCTCATGTGAATTAACATGTCTGCATTATTAGAAGCGCCCGCGGCTGGTGAGAAACAATTTATTTACATTTACTCTGCCGGAAATTAGATATGCGGTGAGGTAACTGCCCCGGAGGCGATGCTGCGCATCTGTCCGGGCTACGCGTCCTCAGCAATCTGTGGGCCTGTAGCCCGGGCAGGAGCTGTGCAAGCCGGGAAGAAGCCGCAGCAATGCCAAGTTACGGCATATTCCCCGGGTTGC